>JAPLCY010000241.1 GCA_026391995.1 Candidatus Auribacterota bacterium | reverse complement strand
ACCGAGACATTGGCGTCGCATCGAAGGCTTCCCTTCTCCATATCGCAGTCCGAAACACCGAGGTACTGGAGGATGAGCTTGAGCGCCTTCAGGTAGGCGGCGGCCTCCTCGGGGGCTCTGATATCCGGCTCGCTCACGATCTCGAGCAACGGCACGCCGGTCCTGTTAAAGTCCACGCCCGAATCGCCCCCCCCGGCCCCCGCGTGCACGAGTTTTCCCGCATCCTCCTCGAGGTGCACCCGCGTGATCCCGATCCGTTTTCTCCCGTCCTCCAGTTCAATATCCACCCCGCCGCCGACGCACAGGGGCAGGTCGTACTGCGAAATCTGGTAGTTCTTGGGCAGATCTGGATAGAAATAGTTCTTCCGGTGGAACCGGCTGAAGGGCGCGATCCGGCTGCCGAGCGCGAGACCGGTTAACACGGCATAGCGGACGGCCACCTCGTTCAGGACCGGGAGCGATCCCGGCAGGCCGAGGCAGACGGGGCAGATCGCCGTGTTTGGCTCGGCGCCGAACGCCGCGGGGCAGCCGCAGAATATCTTTGATCTGGTCTTGAGCTGCACGTGCACCTCGAGACCGATCACGGCTTCATAGTCAGGCATTGAGATTCTCCAAAACGCACCTCCCTGCGCCTTCCGCACCTTCCGCACACTGTAGCGCACACCGTAGCGCACACTTTAGTGTGCGGCGCTACTTCATATCTTCGGCTGTTTCGTATGCCACTCGGTGAGCTTTTCATACACCCCGGCGCCGGCCAGCAGGGTTGCCTCGTCAAACGGCCTGCCGATGAGCTGGAACCCGATGGGCAGCCCGCCGGAGGTCAGGCCGCAGGGGATGGAAACCGCGGGCACGCCGGCGAGGTTCACCGATATGGTGAATATGTCGTAGAGATACATCTGGAGCGGGTCGGACAGCTTCTCGCCGATGCGGAACGCCGCCGTGGGCGCCGTGGGAGTGGCGATGATGTCGCACCGGGTGAACGCCTCGTCGAAATCCCTTTTCAGGAGCGTGCGCGCCTTCTGCGCCTTCAGATAGTAGGCGTCATAGTAACCGGAGCTCAGCACGTAGGTGCCAAGCATGATGCGCCGCTTCACCTCGTCGCCGAATCCCTCCGCCTTGGTGAGCTCGTACATATCGAGCAGATTGGCCGGCGAGGGCGTCCGGTAGCCGTACTGGACGCCGTCGAAGCGGGCGAGGTTCGAGCTCGCCTCCGCGGTGGCGATGATATAGTACGTCGCCACGGCATACTCGGTGTGCGGCAGGCTCACCTCGACCGGCTCGGCCCCGGCCCCCCGGAGCGTATCGATGGCTGCCCTGACAGCCGATGCCACCTCCGAGTCCATCCCCTCCCCGAAATATTCGCGCGGGATGCCGACCCGCATACCTTTGACGCCCCGTCCGACCGACTCGACAATCCCACGGGGCTTCCGGTCGGCCGAGGTGGAATCCATCGGATCATGGCCACCCATGATTTCGAGGATCAGGGCGATATCCTTCACCGTGCGGGCGAACGGCCCGATCTGATCGAGCGAGGACGCGAATGCCACCAGTCCGTAGCGGGAGACACATCCGTAGGTCGGCTTCAGGCCGGCCACCCCGCAGAGGGAAGCGGGCTGGCGGATGGAACCGCCGGTGTCGGAACCCAGCGCCGCCGGGACCTCGCGCGCGGCGACCGCCGCCGCCGAACCGCCGCTCGAGCCGCCGGGGACGCAGTTGATGTCCCAGGGGTTCTTCGTCACGCCGCACGAGGAGTTCTCTGTGGATGATCCCATGGCGAATTCGTCCATGTTGGTGCGGCCGATGAAAATCGCGCCGGCGGCTCCAAGCCGATCGAGGACGGTGGCGGTATAGGGGGCGACAAACCCCTTGAGGATCTTTGACGCGCATGTCACGGCATGCCCCCGCAGGCAGAGGTTGTCCTTGATCGCTAGGGGAACGCCCTCGAGGGGTCTGACGGATTCACCCGCCCCGATCCGGCGGTCCACCGCCTCAGCCGCGGCGAGCGCCTCCTTATCGTACACCTCAACAAAGCTGCGGAGCATGCCGTCCACCGC
>JAPLCY010000106.1 GCA_026391995.1 Candidatus Auribacterota bacterium | reverse complement strand
CAGGGGACGGCGACGCTCATCGGCGACCCGCCGAGCATGCTGCTGGGGGGGTTCGCCAAGATGAACTTCATGGACTTCTTCTTCTACCACGGCAGGCCGGGAATATTCTTCGCCGTGGAGTTGGGGGCAATCGTGTCTTCAGCGGTATTGTATTTCATCTTTCGGCATCACCGCGAAAAGGTGCAGCTCATCCCGGTGGAAGCGGTGCGCTCCTGGGTGCCCACCGGTATCCTGGCCACCCTTATTGTGGCGCTCGCGCTGTCATCATTTGCGGACACCGGCTTTTCGTATCTGGCAGGCATCATCTGCATGATCTTCGGCATCATCGCGCTACTCTGGGAAAGGTTTGTCAATAGGGCATCCATTGTGGAAGGGCTCAAATCGCTGGACTGGGAAACAACCTTTTTCCTGATGGGCGTCTTTATCCTGGTGGGGAGCATCACCGCGACCGGCTGTATCGAGGTGATATCCCGGGCGAACATTGTCGCCTGCGGGATCCTTAAAAAGGAGGGATACACGGTGCGTTTCGGCGAGTTCATGAGGATCGGCGTGCCATTCACGCTCGCGGCGGTTACCGCGGCGTATCTCTTCGTCTGGTGGATCTGGGGCCCTTAAGAGGGGGAGTATGTGCCGCGTAAGCTTTTAGGCGGACCAAAATTGCGTCATCCACGGCCGCAGAAGTGCTATACTGTGGCGCGTTGTGCCACTGTCACGAGGGCCATACATGGGTATCTGCACGCTGGCCGCTGCATTCGCCATGGTGTTCTATTCCTCATCCCTTGAGGAACTTTCGCTCTCTGCGGCACTCAAGGAAGCGCTTTCCTCCAATCCCGAGATCACAGCGGCGCGGCGCGCGCACGAGGCTGCCGCGGCACGCATCCCCCAGGCGGCGGCGCTCAAAGATCCCCTCCTGGAGCTCGAGTATAATCGAATCAACGCCGATAGAGATCTCTCGGGACATCCGATGACCATGTACGCACTCTCCCAGGAGGTCCCCTTCCCCACCAAGATCTACTATCGCGCGAAGATCGCCGCGCGGCTTGCAAAGATCGCTTATGAGAATTACCGCTCAAAAGAACGGGAGATCATCAACCGCGTCAAAACGGCGTACGCCGAACTGGCTCTTGTCCACCGGTCTGTCGAGATAGCTGTTGAGAACAAGCGCATCATAGACCAGTTTTCCGGTATCGCCACATCCAGATACGGGGCCGGGATGGGGACACAGGCGGACGCGCTCAAGGCCCAGGTGGAGCTGGCGAAGATCGAGAATGAACTCGTCATGCTGGAACAGCGGCGGATCACCGCCCAGGCCAGGCTCGACATACTGCTCAACAGGGATCCCTCACGCGAGCTCGGCGCCCCCCGGATCGATGATGCGATTACCCGCGCCCCCTCCCTCCAGGAATTGTTCTCCCGTGCCAGGGAGAACAATCCCGAGCTCAAGGCGTACCGGTACGGCATCGAGCGCGGAGATGCGGCGTTCAAGCTTTCCCTGAACGAGTTCATGCCGGATCTCATGCTGCGATTCGAACAGATGGTCCAGCGGGGCAATCTCCAGGGGGGCATGTGGGCGGGATCCCTTGGCGTCACTATTCCCCTCTGGTTCTTGCAGAAACAGGTATTCGGCGCAAAGGAGATGAAGGCCGAGCTGGAATCGCTCAAGGCCGAGTATAGTGGAAAAGAGAATATGGTACTGTTTGATATACGTGATGCGTATGCGCGGGCCGAAGCGAATAAGAAGATCGCCGATTCCTATCGCGCCTCCTTCATCCCGCAGGCGGAACAGACCGTGAACGCGGCGCTGAAGGGGTACGAGTCGGGGAAGGGCGATTTCCTCGCCCTTCTGGACAGCCAGAGGATGCTGACCGAGTTCAAGCTCGATCGCTATAAAGCGGCGATAGAGTTTGCCACCGCATTAGCCGATCTGGAAAAAGCCGTCGGCGTTGATCTTAATATTCAGAAGAGGTGACAGATGAGAAATGGTACTGTCCTTTTATTTGCCTGTGCCCTGCCGGTCTGTTTGTGCGCGGTACTCATGATTGCAGGCTGCGGTAAATCATCCGACGCAGGAAATGATACTTACTATTGCCCCATGCACCCATCATATACTTCGAATAAGCCCGGCGACTGCCCGATATGCAACATGAAACTCGTCAAGACGCAAAAAGCACCCGAAGGCACACCAGCCGCGAATGCCTCACCTCGGGCCGCCCATTCTACGCATGAACAGACGCAAGCCAAGGGGAAAACTCCGGAAGAAATATGCATCGAACATCATTGCACGATGAAGAATTGCCCGATGATGGTACGCGCGCACGTGAAGCCCGGAGAAAAACTCAGATGCCCGACATGCGGAGAATATATCACCACGGTTAGCGACACTCTTATCGAGGTTACAAAAACTCCTCCTGCGGTCGCAAAACAGCCGGAGGGCCCCAAAAAAGCGCGCAAGTTCCTCTATTACCGCAATCCGATGAACCCCCAAGTAACTTCGCCAGTCCCGATGAAAGACTCGATGGGCATGGATTATGTACCTGTGTATGAGGGAGAGCAGCCCGAAGCCGGGAAAGAGGGAGTGTATATAAGTCCGGAAAAACAGAAGCTCATCGGCGTTGCCACCGCGGAAATCAAGAAAATAGCGCTCATCAAAACGGTGCGCGCATCAGGCAAGATCGCATATGACCCGGAGCTGTTCGTCACACAGGAGGAGTTCATCCAGGCGCTCAACAGTGAAAAGAGTCTGAAGGGCTCCCAATTACAGGAAGTCGTCGAGAGGGCGCGATCGCTCACAGAGGCTGCGCGTCGAAAACTCAAGCTTCTCGGCATGAATGATGATCAGATCGCGCAACTCGAAAGGACACGGAAGGCTGACCGGAGCCTTTACCTCCCCCGCAAGGGCGAAGATGTGTGGGCCTATTTTTCCATTTACGAATATGATATCGGCCTCGTTAAAGTCGGCGCTCCGGTGGGTATATCGGCGACTGCGTATCCCGGCGAGAAGTTCGAGGGGAAAGTGGCGTCGATAAACCCCGTACTCGATCCGATGACCAGAACAAACCAGGCACGCGTCAAAGTGGCAAATCCCGAGGATACACTTAAACCGGAGATGTTTGTTACAGCGGAAATAAAAGTAGAGTTGGGAAATAAACTCGCCGTCCCCGATTCGGCGGTTCTTGACACGGGTCTCCGTAAAATCGTCTACCTCGCCATGGGAGAAGGGATACTGGAATCCAAAGAGATCAAAGTGGGGCAGAAGGCGGAGGGATATTATGAGGTGCTTGATGGGTTGCATGAAGGAGATAGTGTTGTCACCTCGGGAAATTTTCTTGTCGATTCGGAAAGCAGTCTGAAATCCGCAATCGGCTCTCAACAACATCAGCACGATCAATAGGCGCTGCTTTTCAGGAGGCATGCGCATATGGGCAAGTTGATAGATAGAACCATCGAATTCACCGCGCACAACAAGTTGATAACCTTCATATTGGTCGGCGTTGCCGTCGCGGGCGGCATCGCGGCGATCAAGAACATACCGCTCGACGCCATCCCCGATCTATCCGATACGCAGGTGATCGTTTATACAAAATGGGACAGGCCTCCCCAACTGATTGAAGACCAGGTCACCTACCCGATTGTGGCGGCCCTCCTCGGAGCGCCGGAGGTAAAGGATATCCGGGGATTCTCCGATTACGGCTTTTCTTATGTGTATGTCA
>JAPLCY010000099.1 GCA_026391995.1 Candidatus Auribacterota bacterium | reverse complement strand
CTTGCACCGAGTCCGCATGCCCCTGGTTCCCTATGATGTCGTTGACGTCCGGGGCCGTTCCCGAATAATAAGGAATGAGCGGTAATGAGGCTGAAGTGTATCCATAACCCGGGGTGCCATAATACTCCATCACGATCTTATACATCCCCACGATGTACTCCGCATAGTCCGAGGTGCTTTGACAGGCTATCTTGTAGTATCTCTGATCCATCGTAGAGGGATGGCTCCCGGTCTGTGAACCGTCATCAGTCCATGCCGTACTCGAACCTGTCGCAGTCACATCAGCGACATCGCTATATGTTCCGGCAAAGGTATCGGCGTAATACACGTCATACACCTCATCCGCCTGGCTGTCCCAGGTGATGGTGACGTTACCCTTGGGGGTTGAGCTATCATCCCAGACGATATTGGTAATGACCGGCTGCTGCCAGGAAGGCGTCATGATGGACGTTTCCGGGGGTGTGACCGGCCGGGGCACCGCAAGGCCGAAGAAAATAGCGCAGACACCGAAGAAGATCAGCGTCGCCGGCACTGTCCAATTATATTTTTTACATCCGGTCATGACTCACCTCCCTACTGATGCCTCGTCGCCGAAGCACGAGAGCATAAGGACAACTAACCTGTTTGATATTTCGACCGCACTCATGCAAATCCCGTTTTTGCCCGACTCACCTGATTGATATTTGGAACACTCGCATCATTCTTCGAGCACCGTTCTCACCAGCAATGTTGCCGCTGGGACCTACACTATTATACCGTGAGAAATGCCGATTGTCAAACATTTATTACCTGAATTTTGCATACTTGCTCATGCTTTTGATAACATACCGATCACAATGCCTTATTTCGCAACATGTTGCAGCATATTCTCGTGCAAAATATTGGATTTGTCCCAAACTTGAAGGTTAGACCATACTGGCAAGTTCCCATCATTCCCCCCTCTCACTTAAATCCCCCTCTATCCCCCCCTTTTTTCAAAGGGAGAAGCAATCTCCTCTTATCCCCCCTCTTTGAAAAAGGGGGAATGGGAGGATTTCAAGAACTGGGGATAGTCCGGTGGGAGGAGGTCTTGACAGACGGGGTATCTATATATAGTATTGCACCAGCCCCCGGGGGGCAGTCATGCCTCCGGAAGCCCTGATGAAACCGAAACAAACTTTCCTGCAACAAGTTAAGAGAATTATTATAGGGGCCGCCTACAGCCCGCATGACAAGGCGGTCTTCCACAGGCTTTCCCTCATCGCATTCTTCGCCTGGGTGGGGCTCGGGGCGGATGGGCTTTCCTCCTCCTGTTACGGTCCTTCCGAGGCCTATCTGGCCCTGGGCGGCAGGATTCACCTCGCCGTGTTTGTCGCGCTCGGGACGGCGCTCACGGTCATGGTCATCAGCGCCAGCTATTCGCAGATCATAGAGCTTTTCCCCACCGGCGGCGGCGGATACCTTGTCGCGAGCAAGCTCCTCTCTCCCGCGTGCGGGATGGTCGCCGGCTGCGCGCTCCTCGTGGACTATATCCTTACCATCACCCTATCCATCGCCAGCGGCGCCGACGCCATCTTCAGCTTCCTTCCCCCCCACTGGCATCAGTGGCGGCTCGCGGTGGCGGTCGGCGGCGTGCTGCTCCTGACCGTGCTGAACCTTCGCGGGGTGAAGGAGTCGGTCCTGCCGCTTGTCCCGATCTTCCTGATATTTATTGTCACGCATGCCTTCGCGATCATCTACGCCTGTGTCGCACACGTGTGGGCGATCCCCGCGGTGGCGTGCGACACGGTCCATGAGGTGCGACGGGCGGGGATGGAGCTCGGATTGGGCGGGATGCTTTTCCTGATTCTGCGCGCCTACAGCCTCGGCGCCGGCACCTACACCGGCATCGAGGCGGT
>JAPLCY010000110.1 GCA_026391995.1 Candidatus Auribacterota bacterium | reverse complement strand
ATGGGGATGGAAACGGTTAGGTCCCGCTGTGGATGGCGCAGCCGCTCGTGCACATACGGGTCCAGATTTATCTTTACCGCGACTTCATCGAGTTGCTTACGAGCCACATCCCATGATGATTCGGTAGTGGAGTTTATAATGTGCCCTCCTCATAGCATGGTCAACGATCTTATCCAGGATACCAAGAATATCAGTTGTGCCGTATAATCCACATCCTGACAGGGCCGAGAATAAAACTATTCCGAGTTCAAAACAAATAAGAGTCACAAATAACATCTGCAATAGCAAGCTTTGGTTTTACTTGTCCCACTGTTTATAATATCATGCTGGATGAGGATGGAGGGAAATTAAATGAAGGAGAACGCTCGTTCAACGACCGGGACCAGCCTGAGGGTGAGGGATGCTTCCCCATCAAGCGGAATGTGTCCTATATGTATAAGGGAGTGCAAGGTGCTATGCGAGATAGGCAAGAGCGCATTCCGCGGGAGGGAGGTACTGTACCCTGAGCCGGAAAGGTATGGCGAATCCACCGCCGCCTCCAATAAGGATTACGGCCTTCATTGGAGGGATCTGCAGATAATGGTGGAGGTGAGGGGGGCGCAAGGGATTGCGGAAGACCCCGACAAGGCGCTCTTCCCCAATGTTGATATTACCCAGACCCTGGGCGGGATCAAGGTAAAAATACCCGTGATCATTCCTGGCCTCGGCTCAACCGACGTGGCAAGAAGGAACTGGCTTGGCCTCTCTATGGGAGCGGCCATTTCAGGGGTCATAGATGTAATAGGCGAAAATGTCTGCGGTATGGACGAGGATGCCAAATTCGATTCGAAGGGGATGGTAGTTGATTCTCCCCAGCTCCGGTTTCGCGTTGACCAATACCGCACATTCTGGGATGGTGAGTTCGGAGATATCGGCGTGCAGACAAACGTTGAAGACCAGCGGTGTGGCGTGGCGCTGTACGCGATCAAGAAGCTCGGGGTGAACATAATAGAAAGGAAGTGGGGACAGGGAGCGAAGAATATCGGCGGCGAGGTGAGGATCCACAGCCTCGAAAAGGCTCTTATGCTCAAGAAGAGGGGCTACGTCGTCATCCCGGATCCGGAAGATCCGGCGGTGCAGGAGGCATTCAGGAAAAAGGTGTTCGATAACTTCGAGCGTCACTCGAGAGTGGGAATGCCCGAGTTCAAAGGATTCATCGAGGACATCAAGTGGCTCAGGAACGAGGGCGCGAAAAAGGTATTCCTTAAGACGGGTTCTCCCAACCCATATGCCATAGCTTTCATTATGAAGTGCGCATCTGCGGCCAGGGTTGATCTGCTCACCCTTGATGGCGCGGGCGGCGGCACAGGGATGTCTCCGGTGCCAATGATGCAGGAGTGCTCTACCCCGACGCTCTATCTCGAATCCATTGTGCTTGACGCCGTCAGGATCCTCAAGAAACGAGGGAAGTATATCCCGGATATCGTCATCGCGGGTGGATTCACCAACGAGACCCAGATTTTTAAGGCCATCGCCATGAGCAACTGCGGGGAGGGGCCCGTGGTGAAAGGGGTGGCGATGGCGAGGGCGCCGATTACTGCGGCGATGAAAGCGGATTATTTCACCAAACTGGCTGAAGCGGAAGACCTCCCGCACTCTTTCAGGGACAGGTACAGTGAAGATCCGGCCAAGTTTTTTATTACCATGACTGAGCTGAAATCAAGGTTCGGCAAGGCGATCGGTAAAGACCTCCCCTGGACCGCGATAGGCGTATATACTTATTTTGACAGGATCAAGGTAGGGCTTCAGCAGCTTATCGCGGGCTGCAAGAAGTTCAGGCTCGACCTGATAAACAGGGAAGACCTCGCCTCTCTCACTCCGCTCGCGAGGGATGTGACGAAAATACCCATGATCCAAGAGTACGATAACAAATCGTTTGAGAATATCCTGGATTTTTAAAGTGTCGTATTCCTAATAGTGCGATATGAAACTTGGACTGATGGCGGATTCTCACGAGAACATGCCCATGATCACGCGGCAGGTGGAGATATTCAACAGGGAACGGGTGGAGTGCGTCCTCCATGCGGGCGATATCATCTCGCCGATCACGGCAAAAGAGTTCAAGAGACTGAAGGCGAAATTGGTCGCGGTATTCGGAAACAACGACGGAGAGAAATTCTTCCTCAGGGAGAAATTCAGGGGCATCGGGGAGATCCATGAGAGGAAATGGGAGGGGGAGATCGGCGGCAGAAAGATCCTCCTGATCCACGCGCCTGACATGCTCCCCGCGCTGGAGTCTAGCGGCGCATACGACGTAATCGTCTACGGACACACGCACGAAACGGTGATCAGGAAAGGGAAGACGCTCGTGGTCAATCCCGGCGAGTGCGGCGGCTGGCTCACCGGCAGGTGCACGGTGGCCATCCTTGACACGGAGAGGATGGCGGCGCGAACAAGACGTTCGAGCGGACAACCCCTTCGGGGCTGACGCCTTGCCGGCGCGGATGCGCAAGCGCTCGTGCGCTCGCTCCTCCCCGCGCCGTCTGCGGTTGCCGCTCAATTCCGTCGTTCGCCAAATTAATAAGCGTGCCCAGCATAATATGGTGTTATAATATAGGGGGGTGAGCAGGAGATGTTGGAGGCACTGCTATGACTACAGAAACACAGGCCATTTTTCAACAGGCGCTGCGTCTTAACGCTGTCGAACGGGCAGAGTTGATCGAAGCACTTTTTCGCAGTTTCGACCCATCCGGAGATCGTCGAGTCGATAGCCTTTGTGCTAGAGAAGCCGAATCGCGCATCGACGCGTATGAAGCCGGGAAAATGACGGCTGATTCATCCAATGCTGTATTGAAGAGGATCAGCGATAAATGAGGATTGATATCCTCTCTTGTGCGGAAGAGGAGTTTGCGGAGGCGGTCTGCTTTTATAATCAACAATGCCCTGGCTTGGGATATGAGTTCGCGGCCGAAACAAAGGCGGCCTTTGAGCGAATAGCTTCCTATCCCAATGCATGGCCCACCTTTTCACCTCGCTCCAGACGGTGCATCGTTAATCGGTTCCCCTACGGCGTCCTTTATCACATCCCCCCCGATTCGATACTCATTGTGGCGATCATGCATCTCATGCGTGATCCGATGTGTTGGCAAGAACGGATGAAAAGAAGTTCCGGCGAACAACCGGCTTCAGCGGACGACTGAAGCCGCCGTTGAGCCGTAACGTTCGCGCCGCTAATGCGGCGCGAACGACGGAATTGACCGGACTCGAATGACTTGCCGCGCCTGGCGGCGCGAACAAGTCATTCGAGCGGGCGCCCCCTGCGGGGCTTCGCCTTGCCGGCGCGGATGCGCGGGCGTTCGCTCCTCCCCGCGTCCCGCTCAGCGGGA
>JAPLCY010000309.1 GCA_026391995.1 Candidatus Auribacterota bacterium | reverse complement strand
GAGAGGGCCAGGAGACCGAACGAAAAGCCGGTCCGCTCCGGCACGCCGAAGACGCTCAGGAACTTGCTCATCCCCGCGCCGTAGATCTCGAGGGGAGCCTTTTGGAGGAGTGCGTCGTCCCGGGAGAGCATGACGACGGTGGAAAGTGCTATGACCGCCACCACCCCCTCGATGAGCATGGCCCCGTAGCCGATGAGGCGGGCGTCCGACTCCTGGTGCAGTTGCTTCGATGTGGTTCCCGAGGCGACCACCGCGTGGAACCCCGAGCAGGCGCCGCAGGCGACGGTGATGAAAAGGATCGGAAAGAGCGGGCCGAGCGAGGGCGCGTTCCAGCACGCGAACGCGGGATAGTTCACCGCAAAGCCGCCGGCCAGTATGCCGGCGAAGCCGCCCAACACTGAGGCGTAGAGCAGGTAGGAGGAGAGATAGTCCCGCGGCTGGAGCAGGAGCCATACCGGCGTCGTGGAGGCCACGAAGCAGTAGGCGAGCAGGGAGATGTCCCAGACGGTGATCGCGCAGCCGGGAGGCAGGGCGAGCGGCGCGCGCTGCCCGGCCCAGACCGCCAGGAAGACGAGAGGCACGAACACGCACGACGCGAAGCCCACGGAGAGTTTCAGCCTGTAGACGCAAAGGCCGAAGGCTACCGCGAGGGCGATGAAGGCCAGCGATGAGGTGGCGACGCCGCCATCGAGGGCGAAGGTCGTGGCGGTGAGGTCGGTGAAGACCACGAGGACATAGACAAGCGAGAGCCATATGAAGGCGAGGAAGAGCTTGTACGCCGAGGGCGACATCTGCTTCCGGGCGGTCTCGGCGATCGAGCGCGCGCGGTTCCTGACCGAGAGGACAAGTGTCGCGAAGTCGTGCGTCCCGCCAATGAGGATCGCGCAGAAGATCACCCAGAGGAGCGCGGGCAGCCAGCCGAACGCCGCGGCGGCGATGATCGGGCCGACGATAGGCCCCGCCCCTGCGATCGAAGAGAAGTGATGGCCGAGGAGCACCGCCGGGTGGGCGGGGACGCGATCGATCCCGTCGTAGTCGGTGTGGGCAGGGGTCTTTCGTCCGTCATCCAGGCCGAACAATCTTGCCAGGTATCCGGCATAGAGAATATACGCCGCGGCGAACGCCGCCACCGCAATGATAAAGATAATCAAGAGCATGGCATATGGTAGCACGTTGGATAGCTCCGGATGAGCATAAGTATGGGGGCATTCCGCTGTAACAGTGGACCACAGAAAGATCATGGCCGTTCCCCGCGGGATGAGAGGTGCCTTGAACATCCTCCCTTGCCCCACCTCGCAGGTGGCCGTCGAAGGGACGGTATACCCATCATGACTGGTGGAGTAAAAGTCCTGCAAATATGGTGTTGACGCCGGGCGATAAATAGGTATAATAGTACCAGAATATAACTATGGCGCGACTGATCAGGATTTCAGAGGCATCGGCGCTGGGGCTCCACGTGATGGTGCTCATGGCGGGCGCGCGGGAAAAGCCGCTTCCCACGGGGGCCGCTGCCTCGCGCCTAGGGGTTTCCGGCGCGCACCTGTCCAAGGTTCTCCAGCGGCTCGGGAGGGCGGGATTGGTGAAATCGATCCGCGGGCCCGAGGGCGGCTTCACGCTCGCGAAGAAATCCGGCGCGATCAGCCTCCTCGATGTCTACGAGGCGATCGAGGGCAGGTGCGAAAAGAGCGCCTGCCTCTTCGGCGCGCCCGCATGCGGGGGCACGCGGTGTATCCTGGGGGGCGTCCTTGAGAAGGCGGACGGAGCGATGCGGGCCTACTTAGGGAATACCACGCTCGCGGATCTCGCGGGCATCTACAAGGAGGGGAAAAGCAACGGCGAGGAGAAGAAAAATCATGGTCATCGATGAAAAGGCGTGCACCGGTTGCGGCCTCTGCATCCCGAACTGCCCGGAGGGCGCGCTGCAGATAATCGACGGCAAGGCTCGATTGGTGAGCGACCTCTGCTGCGATGGCCTGGGTGCCTGCATTGGGCACTGTCCCGAGGGGGCGATCAGAATCGAGGAGCGGGAGGCAGGGGCTTACGACGAGCGGGTGGTCATGGCGACTATTGTGAAGGGGGGACCGAACGTCATCCGGGCGCACCTGGAGCAGGCGCGCGCACATATGAAGGAACGTGGGATCCAGATTCCGGTTGATCACTCCACACAGGGCGGATATCATAGGGCCGGAATCGACCGTGGTGAGTCCCGGGCGACGCCGGGGGACGGACCGTGCGGCTGTCCAGGGGCGCGGGTGGTCGAGTCCGCGGGGGGGAGGAGAGGCGGGCGGGATATATCCTCCGGCGATGTCTCTTCCGAGCTCAGGCAGTGGCCGGTGCAGATACGACTTGTACCGCCGGGAGCCCCTTTCCTGGAGGGGGCTGACCTTCTTGTCGCGGCGGACTGCGTCCCCTGCGCCTACGGCGATTTTCACGGCGATCTACTGCGGGGGAGGGTGCTCCTCCTGGAGGTTCCCTTCCGCGAGGTCGAAATCAAAATCTCCGGGGAGAGGCGATGAGCGTTTTCAGGTGTCCGGGGATGGAGGGATTGAGGGAGGCGCTGCCCAGGGAAATCGCGTGCGCGTGCGGCCGGACCGTTGAAATATGGTGCGACGAGACGGAGGCCCGGTGTCATGGGTGCGGGCGGACGGTAATGGCCGACCTGTTGCCCGCGTGCGTCGCGTGGTGCGCCGCGGCGAGGGAGTGTGTGGGTGAGGAGGTCTATCAGCGGTATCTGCGTTCGCGGGAGTCTCCCACCAATGCTGGAGGGATGAAATGACAATGTTCTGCTACCAGTGTGAACAGACGGCGAAGGGGACGGGCTGCACGGTGCAGGGCGTCTGCGGCAAGGACCCAGAAACGGCCGCGCTCCAGGATCTCCTGGTCTACGGGGTAATGGGGATCGGCTGGTGGGCGACGGGGGCGGCGGACGCGGGCGCGCGCGACCGCTCGACAGGCGTCTTCGCCGTCAAGGCGCTCTTCAGCACGATCACGAACGTGAATTTCGATCCCGCGAGGATCGAGGCGATGATCGCCGAGGCCGGGCGGGTCAAGCAGCTGGCGCGCGCCCTCGCCGTGAGCGCGGGCGCCGCTCGCGGGGCTATTCCCGCAGCCGCGGAATGGGAACCGGCGTTGGACCGGAAGGGGCTGCTGGCGCAGGCGGCTGATGTGGGTCTCGCCGCGGGCCCTCCAGAAAACACGGACATTAAATCGCTCGAGCACCTGCTTCTCTTCGGTCTCAAGGGTATGGCGGCGTACGCCGATCACGCCCACCTGCTCGGCTACGACTTGGACACCATCTATGACTTCATCCATCACGCGCTCGCCGCCCTGGCGGAGCACTCGCTCCCCGCGGCCGGTCTCGTCGCCCTGTGCATGGAGTGCGGCAAGACGAACATCGCCACAATGGAGCTTCTCTCGCAGGCGCACCGGGCGCGCTTCGGCGTGCCGCGCCCGACGCCGGTGAGTCTCGGGACCAGGAAGGGGGCGGCGATCATAGTGAGCGGCCACGATCTCCTCGACCTGAAGGAGCTCCTCGAACAGACCGAGGGGACGGGCGTCAATATTTACACGCACGGTGAGATGCTCCCCGCGCACGCGTATCCGGCGCTCAAGAAGCATACCCACCTAGCCGGGAACTTCGGGACGGCGTGGCAGAACCAGATCAAGGAGTTCGCCGCCGCCCCCGCGGCGGTCCTGATGACAACCAACTGCATCCAGCGCCCGGCGGGATCGTACCACGACCGCATCTTCACGACCGGCCTGGTCGCCTGGCCCGGCGTGGCGCATATCCCGGACCGTCCGACGGGCGGGCGGAAGGATTTCTCGGAGGTGATCGCAAAGGCAAAGGCGCTGCCCGGCTTCGAAGATCATCCCGGGAAGACAATCACCGTCGGGTTCGGTCACGAGGCGGTCCTCGGGATCGCCGACAAGGTGGTCGCGGCGGTGAAATCAGGGGCGATCAGGCATTTCTTCCTGATAGGCGGCTGCGACGGTGCGAAGCCGGGGCGGAATTACTACACCCGCTTCGCCGAGCTGGTGCCCGGTGACTGCGTCATCGTGACGCTGGCGTGCGGGAAGTACCGCTTCAATACCATGGAGTTCGGGGCGATCGGTGGTATACCGCGCCTCCTCGACGCGGGGCAGTGCAACGACGCGTACTCGGCGGTCCGGATCGCGCAGGCCCTGGCCAGCGCATTCGGCCGCGGGGTCAATGATCTGCCCCTTTCATTCATCATCTCATGGTACGAGCAGAAGGCGGTGGCGGTGTTGCTCTCCCTGCTCTCGCTCGGGATTAAGGGGATGAGACTCGGGCCTTCCATCCCCGCATTCCTGACCCCGGGCGTGCTGAAGGTTCTTGTGGCGAAGTTCGACATACGGCCGATCACGACGCCGGAACAGGATCTCGAAACCAGCCTGAAGAAAACGGAACGGTGACATCTTACCTAATACATTGCGTTGCAAGTATGCGCATTTAGAATATGGAGTCAACTAATTTCCGCAATTATACTTGACTGTATATTCTGGATGTATCATATTCGCATGGTGTGAATAAGGTAAGATGTCACCGGTGGGATAAGTACAATGGAACAGAAGCCGTTCATGGCGGCGAAGATAACAGACCGCGTCTACTGGGTCGGGGCGATTGACTGGGCGGTACGCGATTTCCACGGCTACGCGACGGACCGGGGCACCACCTACAACGCCTACCTCATCATGGGTACCGAGCCGATCCTGGTGGACACGGTGAAGGCCCCGTTCAGGGACGAGATGCTCGCGAGGATAGCGTCGGTCATGGACCTCTCGCGCATACGGCACATCATCTCGAACCACTCGGAGATGGACCACTCCGGCTGCCTGCCTGAAATGATCGAGATGATAAAACCCCGCAAGGTTATTGCCTCGGCGATGGGGGTGAAGACGCTGCGCGATCACTTCCCACTGGTTGGCGAGCTCACGGCGGTCAGCGATGGCGAGCGCATGATCCTGGGGGACGCGAGCCTCACCTTCATGGAAACCAGGATGCTGCACTGGCCGGACAGCATGTTCACTTATCTGGCCGATGAGCGTCTCCTTTTTTCACAGGACGGTTTTGGGATGCACCTCGCCTCGCACGAGCGCTTCGATGACGGGCTCCCCGGCGAACTCCTCCTGAACGAGGCGGCCAAATATTACGCGAATATCATATTGCCGTTCTCGCCGGTTGTGAGCAATCTCCCGTCGAGGATGGAGAAGGCGGGAATCAGGCCGGTGATCATTGCCCCCGACCACGGCCCCGTCTGGCGGAAGGGGGCGGGGGAGATCGTTGGGCGCTATGCGGCATGGGCGGCACAGCGGCGCACACCACGGGCGATCGTCGCGTACGACACGATGTGGGGGAGCACGGCGCTTATGGCGCGGGCGATCGGCGAGGGGATCGCCCGGGGCGGGGCGGGCGTGAAACTCATGCCGCTGGGCGCCAGCCACAGGAGCGATATTGCCACCGAGCTTCTCGACGCCGGCGCGTTCATCCTCGGCTCCCCGACGCTCAACAACAACCTCTTCCCGACGGTGGCGGATCTCCTCTGCTATCTCAAGGGATTGAAGCCGGCACACCTTATCGGGGCGGCGTTTGGCTCGTGGGGCTGGAGCGGCGAGGCGGTGAAACAGGTGGCCGAGGCGCTTGCCGCCATGAATGTCCCGACAATCGGTGAAGGGGTCGGCGTGAAGTACGTGCCCGGCCCGGAGGCGCTCCAGCGCTGTGCCGCGCTGGGAAGAGCCGTGGCGGATCATTTGAAGAGCACGTACGGCGCATAGGAAGAGAGTGCCGCTCTCGCCCGCGACGAGGCGGGGGGGCTCGGAAAGGGAAGGGAGGTTCACGTGAGAAGATCGCACATGCTGGTGATTGCGGCG
>JAPLCY010000227.1 GCA_026391995.1 Candidatus Auribacterota bacterium | reverse complement strand
TCCGCGATGCTCACGGGCGCGGTGTTCCTGGCCCTTATTCTCCCTAATCTTCTGTATCCCCGCTTCTGGTGCAGGTTCCTCTGTCCCCTCGGCGCCCTGCTCGGCCTCACGGCGCGCTGCGCTCCGCTTGCCATGCGCAAGGGACAAATCGGCTGTATGCTGTGCGGGAAGTGCCTCGTCATCTGCCAGGGAGGCGGATCGCCGGAGGCGGGGACCCCGTGGCGGAAATCCGAGTGCCTGCTCTGCATGAACTGCCAGGGCGCGTGCCCCGGCGATCTGCTGGGATTTGAATGGCTCGGGATCAGCGACGCCATCGAGCCGGTCCCGGACCTCACCCGCCGCGGCGTGATCCTGAGCATCGGCGCGGGCCTGTGCACGCTCCCCCTTGCCCGCCTGCTGCGAAGGCCCGGACGCGGGATCATCCGCCCTCCGGGTTCGCTTCCCGAAGGCGACTTCCTCGCCGCCTGTCTCCGCTGCGGGACGTGCACCCGCATCTGTCCCACGAGTGCCATCCATCCGTCGATCCTGGAAGCGGGGATTTCCGGATTCTGGGCGCCGCGCCTCATCCCGCGCATTGGTTATTGCGTGTACTCCTGCACGCTCTGCGGTCAAGTCTGCCCCTCCCATGCGATCGGGAGGCTGAGCCTCGAGGAGAAAATGGGATCCGCGCGCATGCGCCCGTGGAAGCTCGGCACCGCCGTGGTGGACAGGGCCCGCTGCATCCCCTGGGCGAAGGGGATGCAGTGCATCGCGTGCGAGGAGGTCTGCCCCGTCTCGCCGAAGGCGGTCAGGGTCGACGAGGCGAAGGTGACCGGCCCGGAGGGGTTCGCGATCATGCTCGGGCGCCCCGTGATCGATCAGATCGCCTGTATCGGCTGTGGGCACTGCGAGCATGTCTGCCCCGTGGAGGGTCCCGCAGCGATACGCGTGTACGGCACCCGCGACTGATACCCTCGCGCCATCGTACTGGGTCACTTATGGGGGGCTCCCACATTATCCCCCTCCCCCCTTGAGGGGAGCTTGTCCCGAGCGTAGCCGAGGGAAGGGTCGGGGTGAAAATACCCACCGTAAGTGACCTCATACGCGTCATCCTGTAACGTACATTGTAATGTGCGCCACAACGGCCAACGATTAGGGGAGTCAGCCGCGGATTTTCTCGGATACACGCGGATTTATATAGCCGAAAGCGCACACTCGTAGGGCACCCTTTAGGGTGCGACCAACGATCGGCGCGCCGATACCGCTTGAGAAGATCGGCCTCCTGTGCTATAATCAAAGTGCAACAATCGGTGGTATGCCTCTGAGGAGGAAAGCCCATGAAACGCGCCCGCCTTCTGTCCCTGTATTTTGGTATTTCCCTTTTTTGCAGTGCGGCATTTTTCAGCTCGACCCAGGCGCCCCATGGCCGATGTTCCATATGTTGACAACATATTCTTGATGTATCATTCTTCAAAGGAACGAATTAGGTAAGATGTCACCGATAGCTATGAAAGGCTATATCCAGCTTTACACGGGTGACGGCAAGGGGAAGACGACCGCCGCCCTCGGGCTCGCCCTGCGCGCCGCGGGGGCGGGTCTCGCGGTATTCATCGGGCAGTTCATCAAGGGGAAGGGGTACAGCGAGGACAGGGCGCTGGCAACTTTGCGGCGTGCGATCAGGGTGGAGCGTTTCGGGCGGGGCTGTTTCGTCCGCGGAAAACCCAAGGCGTCCGATGTAACGGCCGCGCGCAGGGGGATTGCCCGCTGCGAGAAGGCTATCCTGTCGGGGAAATATGATGTGGTGATCCTCGACGAGGCCGCCGTCGCGGCGCGTCTCGGCCTTTTCCCGGTCGAGGAGCTCCTCTGGCTCGCGGATCTCAAACCCCCCGCGGTGGAGCTGGTGATTACCGGCCGTGGCGCGCATCCGAAGCTGCTTAAACGCGCCGACCTCGTGACCGAGATGCGCGAAAAGAAGCACTATTTCCGCCGCGGCGTGAAAGCCAGAAAAGGGATTGAGCTGTAGGATCCCCCCGACCCCCTGATCGCTGCCTCGAAATTTTATTGAAATTTCGAGGCAGCAAGGCCCACTGTCAGGCAACGGAGGAAGAGATGAGAGCAAGACTGTTTATGGCATTGAGCGCGGCGGTTATGGTTTCGGCGATATCCTTAACATTTGCCCAGCTCCAGCCGGGCAGCCCGTGGCCCATGTTTCACCGTGATTTAGAACACACGGGCCTGAGCTGGTCATACTCCGGCCCCTCCATACCACATCTGGCGTGGAGTTATAGCGAGGT
>JAPLCY010000165.1 GCA_026391995.1 Candidatus Auribacterota bacterium | reverse complement strand
GGCCAACGTGAGGGACCTGGTGCAGGGAGGCGTAAAATCGGTCTGCTTCGCGGCGATCATCGTGATCGTCGGCTGCCACAACGGCCTCATGGTGACCGGCGGGGCGCGGGGCGTGGGGCTGGCGACGACGCGCGCGGTGGTCATGGATATATTCTTCATCGTGGTAGCGGACCTGTTCTTTGCGCTGGTGTTTTATTTCTTTTTATAGGATGGCCGTATGTAGCGCGAAAGACCGCGCATTAAAATGTGCGTTACAGGATGCACTGCGGATATATAACCCATACGACAGATGAATAAAAAATCACCCATCATCGAGGTCAGGGATCTGGAGGCGCGGTACGGCGACACCGTCGTGCTGGAGGAGGTCTCGTTCAACGTCTATCCCGGCGAGATACTCGTGGTCCTGGGCGGGTCGGGGTGCGGGAAAACGACGCTGCTGCGGCACATGGTGGGCCTCCTCGACCCCGCGAAGGGAGAAATCCTCTACTGGGGCAGGGATATCATCGGGATGGACGAGGACGAACGCACCGGGCTGCTGCGGCGGATCGGCATCCTGTTCCAGTCGGGCGCGCTTTTTAATTCCATGACCGTGGCCGAAAATGTCGCATTGCCCATGGAGGAATACGGCGCCATGGACCGCGAACTCATGGATATCCTGGCATGGATGAAGCTCAACCTCGTGGGCCTGGGGAACGCGGGACAACTGATGCCGGAGGAGCTTTCCGGCGGAATGAAGAAGCGCGTCGGCTTCGCGCGGGCGATCGCGATGGATCCCGAGATCGTCTTCTTCGACGAGCCGTCGTCAGGCCTGGACCCGATCATGGCCGCCGGGCTCGACAGGCTCATCCTCGACATCAAGCGCCTGATGGGGATCACGATGGTCGTCGTCACTCACGAACTCGAATCCATCCGCACGGTCGCCGACCGCGTGCTCATGCTCGATCACGGACATAAAATTTTCGAGGGGACGCTCAAAGAGGCGGAGGATTGCACGGTCCCCCGCGTAAGGCAGTTCTTTGACCGGAAACCGGATGCCTCAATACAGTAACCGCAGTCGGAAGCAGCAGGTCTTGCGTCCCACGCATGACGCAAGAGGTAGCGCGGATTGAATTCTGCCCCGCGCGGCATCATGCAGGGATCCGAGATGCATGGCACTACATAAAGGAGAATCAACATGGCGACCAGGACACAGACGATCAAGGTGGGTGTGTTCCTCATCATGGGACTCGCGCTGATCACCGCGATTTTCACCACCGTCTCGATGAAAAATCGTCAGCCGACCGAGACCTACTACATGGCCTTCAACGAGAGCGTGAGCGGCCTCGGCAAGGACTGCACCGTCCTCTACCGCGGCGTGCCAGTGGGAAAGGTGGAAGAGGTGAAGGTGAACGACAAGAACGAGGTCATCGTGAGCGTCGGGATCGTCACCAGCCATGTCACCCTTCGCAACGGCACCTTCGCCACGCTCGTCATGGCAAACCTGATGGGCATCATGCAGATTGAGCTTTCGGGCGGGGACCCCGGCGCGCCGGAGATCCCCCCCGGCTCCATGATTCCCTCGAAAGTATCCATCCTCGAAAACGTGACTCATGATCTGCCGAAGATCCTCGAGAGGATCGCCGCCATCCTGGCGAAGATCGACGAGTCAATCGGCGATGTAAAGGGTAACCGCCTCGGCTCGCTCGTCAGGAACGCCGACAGCACCATCCAGACCGCCGACAGGACATTCTCGGAAATGACGACCTTCCTCCAGACCACCCGGGGGACAATGCTCAACACCGAGTACGAGGTGACCCAGACGATGCGGGCGCTCCGGGAGGCGATAGTGAAGGCGGACAGGCTCATCAACCAGTTGAACGAGAATCCGTCGGCGGTCTTCTGGGGCCGTTCGATCCCGCTGCACCCGCACATGAAATAGTTACAGGCTCGCAGGGGAGAAAGACCGCACGAAAGACCGCACACTAAAGTGTGCGCTACAGTGTGCGCTACAGTGTGCGCTACGGTGTGCGCTGCAATAGGGCGGGCTCGCAGGGCGAGCTTCCTTATCATTTGATTCACCACAACATCAGGCAAGGAGGTTATACTCATGAGAGGGATCAAAGAACTGGTCATGTTGCCCGTGATTGCGCTGGGGCTCGTGTCATGCGTCACCTATATGCAGACGCACTTCTACACCATCGACACGGCCCCCGCCGTAACCGCGGCGGCGACGCAGCTTCCGCTGACCGTATCGATCAACAACGTGCGCTCGCCCTCGCGCTACCAGGACCAGATGTTCTACCGCGCGTCCGACTACCGCGTCGGATTTTATGAGTACAGCCATTGGGTCGAACCGCCCTCCGAGATGGTGCGCCGGGCGCTCACCAATGCCCTCAAATCATCCAATCTCTTCAAGCGGGTAGAGCCGATAGGCATCATCGGCAGCGCCAATCTCATCCTCCAGACCGACATAGAGAGCTTTGACCAGGTCATCTCAAAGGAGGGAACGTTCGCCGAATGCACATTCGTATTTGAACTCGTCAAGGCGAGCAGCGGCCAGTCCGTGTGGACGTACGAGGCGAAGGCCCGCGTGAAGCAGCAGGGGAAGGGCAAATTCGTCGGCGCGATGAGCGAGGCAGTGGCAATGGCGCTCAATGACGCCCTGGGGGATATGGCACACTCGGATCAGATCAAGGCGTGCGCGGAAGGCGGGAAAAAACAGTAATTACCGTGCGGGTACTCAGGACGACCGGATCGAGAACTTTCCCTTCAGCGTCATGCGGTTGATCTTCAACGCGTGGCAAATCTCTTCGGCGATATTCCGGGCAACCGCCTTGATGCGGGTGATCTCGACGCGATCGAGATTCAGGAGCTTGCACTCGCGGTAGTCGCGCACCAGGGAGGCGAGCTCGCGGACATCGTTCTTGTCGACGATTGATTCCAGTATCTGCATCCTCTCCTTCGGGTCTTCCGGGAGATCGGCCGACTCCTCGCTCATAAGCGTGATGATCCCCTTTGCCTCATCGGGAGACACCGGATAGCGGAGCACCCGCTCCGCCCCCTCCACCTTCACCAGCATCTTCGTCGCCATGAGCGGCGTGCGCGCGGATTGCAGCATGTAATAGATCTCTTCGCCGACGGCCCCCTCCTGAAGTTCGCTGAGCCTCTTCTTCGGCATCCCGACAACCTTCACCAGTCCGTGCCCCCTGTAGACGACAATATCCCCGGCATTGAACATGTAATCCTCCTGAGCTTGCAGATTAACTGCGCGATGGAAGCAACAATATATCATACCCGGAGCGCAATGTTAAAATGATAATCGCTGCAATGGCCGCTACGGCTGCATGCTGACGAGGATTTCGTCGCGAAAATAGAGGTAGCGGAACCGGGCGGCGAAGGGGCTTGCCTTGAACGGGAAAATGCTGCGGCGGCGGGGGACGTAATAGACCCACTGCTCGAGCCTGCCGCTCTGATAGTTGTAGTTGAAACGCTTGTCGGGCCTGCCGTATATCTTGAGGACCTCCCCCTTGGTCATCCCATCGATGAGCGCACCGTTGAGCCTCGCCCATTCGATCACCTTCTGCCGGTTCCCCTCAAGGGTCTTGCGGTCGAACGGCTGGGCCGAACAGGGGAAGGGGGCCCCGGCCGCGGCAATCCAGGCCACCATGACTATCGGGATTGCTTTGAATAATAATCTGTTCGGGATGACCATATATTCACCAACTTTTGATGTTTTAACCGCGCCTGCCTGCCGCCTGCCTGCCGGCAGGCAGGGCAGGCAAGTGCGGTTGCATATGTTAGACCGTTAAAATTGCTCTTATCAGTCTGATGAATAATCCACCCTATGAACCGGGAAACCACGCGGAGAGGAACTCCACGATCTCTCCAGCGGCCGCGCGACACGGGGCGCTCAACCCGGAGCCCAACGCCGTCCCGGACGGCTCGACGCCCAGGACAACCACCTCGCACCCGCACCGCTCGTGGAGATACGACGCGAGGAGCGTGAGCGAAGCGTTGTGGGGCCGCGATGCCCTCGCCGAAATTCTCCGGCGAGCTCCCGCCGTCGATCACGCGCCCCGGGGCGCGTCCCGCGAGGCCCCGGGCAACCACGCCGCCGACGCCGTCATCCCCGCGCAGGGGATTGCCCACACCGAGAAGGACGATCCCTCCCCGCCCGCGGGATTCGAGGATCGGGGCGAGCTCACTTCTCCATCGAGAATTCAAGCGTAGCAACCCTCCGGCACTTCGGGCAGAGCACTCGGATGCGATCGCTCCGCGCCGGGCCCTCACCCTTTTCCGGGACCATGGAGGCACCCGGCGAAATATCGTTCAGGAGGGTGAGCATCAGCGTCGGGTTCGTGTAGGCGGCGGTCCCGACCCGCCGGGCGATCCAGAGGAGATGATCCCGCGCCGCAAACGGCTCATGGCACAATTCGCAGCAGACGAGCTCCTTCTCGACGGATTCGCGCAGCCGGTTCCGGTCGTCCGTGGCGAGGTCGAACTCCCTGGTCATCACCACGCCCTTCCCCGTGGGACAGTTCCTTGCGCACTGGGCGCAGAAGATGCAGTCGTCGTAATGGATGGTGAGCCGCCTGATCGCACCGCCGTCGCGGATCTCGTCATTGATCTCGATGTCCTTCGCCGGGCAGACGGTCGCGCACGCCCCGCAGCCGATGCATCCCCCGGCGTCAAAACGGGGGATCCCTCGGAACCCCTCGGGGACGACCGCCGGCTCCGCGGGGAAGCGGCTGGTGTACCGCCTGCCGAACAGGGCGCGCACACCCTCCATAATCTCACGAAATTTTGGATACTTCATACCCGTCACACCCCTCAGCGACGCCCGGCCGGATCACCAGGGCCGGCGACCCTCCCGGTCAGCAACCGTGCCTCGCCCGCCCCGGGCAGGATAGCGCCCGCCGCTGCGCGGAGACAGCCCGACACAGGGGGAAGCAACATGAGCCCGCCCGCCAGGCAGATCGCCGCGAGCAGCGCCATGGGAACCCTCATGCGCCACGGCACCTCCCGCACGGCCGCCCACCGCATGTTGAGGACGCCGTCGAACGCGTACCGCTGCACCTTCATGAACGACGCCAGGGTCAGAAGGCTCACGAGCGCGGCGGCACACCCGTACCAGTAATGCCCGCTCCCGACGCAGGCCAGTATGATAAGGAACTTGCTCCAGAACCCGTTGAAGGGGGGTACTCCTGAAATCGACAGGGACGCGATAAGCGAGGTCGCCGCGGTGAACGGCATCCGTTCGCGCAGGCCTCCCATCTCGCGCAGGTCCCTCTTCCCGGTCGCGTAATCAATTGCACCCGCGTCCAGGTAGAGGAGCGATTTGAAAACCGAATGGTTGAAGAGATGGAGCAGGGCGCCCGTGATTCCCAGCGGCGTCCCCAAGCCCAGCCCCAGCACGATATATCCCACCTGGCTGACCGATGAGAAGGCACACAGGCGCTTGAAGTCCCACTGCCCGAGCGCGAGAAAGACACCGGCCACCATGGAGAGCGCCCCGAGGCCCATCAGAACCCGCGAGAGCCCGGGAGAGAAGCCGAGGATGCCGTACGCCACCCGCATGATCGCGTACACGCCGAGTGTCTTGATCAGGACGCCGGAGAGCATCGCGGAGACCGGCGCCGGCGCGGGATGCGAATCCGGCAGCCACGCGTGAAACGGCACGAGGCCTGATTTGATGCTAAAACCGGCGAGCAGCATGCCGCAGGCGAGCAGCAGGGGCG
>JAPLCY010000002.1 GCA_026391995.1 Candidatus Auribacterota bacterium | reverse complement strand
CACAAGAATTTAAAATTGGAAATTACAAACAGTAGATACCCGCGGGCATGCCCGTGGAATTCCGCCCCTTCGGGGACGATTAAATTATCTTGTATTTCTCCATTGCCGTCAGAAGCCTGTTCACAAGTTCGTCAGGCTCTCCCTGCCACGCGGGAGCTGCCTCCCTTTGCGGCGGGCTGAACACCTTCTCCACCCAGGTCGGCGACCCGTCCAGGCCAAGGCGGGCGGGGTCGGCGCCAATCTCCTTGATCCCCCACTTTACGACCTCCACCTTCTTCGCCCGCATCTTCCCCTTGAGCGAGGGCATCCTGGGCTCGTTGATCTCCTTCACCACGCTGATCAGCGCCGGCGTGGCGCTCTTCACCACGTCGTATCCCTCCTCCATGATGCGCTCCGCGGTGATCGTGCCATCCTTGATCTCGACGATCTTCCGGACGAAGATGATCTGGGGAATATCCAGGTGCACTGCGATCCCCGGCCCCACCTGGGCGGTATCGCCATCGCTGGCCTGTTTGCCGCAGATAACCAGATCGAAGGCGCCGAGCTTCTTTATCCCCAGTGACAGGGCATAGGAGGTGGCAAGGGTATCGGAGCCCTTGAAGGCATCGTCACAGAGATGAATTATCTGATCCACCCCGAGGGCAACGGCATCCCGCAGCGCCGCGTCCGCTTGTGGAGGTCCCATGGTGATTGCGGTCACCGTGCCGCCGTGCTTCTCCTTGAGGCGCAACCCCTCCTCGATGGCGTACATATCGAAAGGGTCCCAAAGCATTGTTATAACATCATGGGATTGGGGATTTGGTCATTGGGATTTAAGATTTCTTCCCGGCCTGCTCCTTCACCAAATGCGAGGCGATAATGGTGCGCTGGATCTGGTTCGTTCCCTCGTAGATCTGGGTGATCTTTGCGTCGCGCATCATCTTCTCGACCGGATACTCTTTCATGTATCCGTAACCGCCGAGGATCTGGACCGCGTCCACGGTCACCTTCATCGCCACGTCTGAAGCGAAGAGCTTGGCCATCGCCGATTCCTTGGCAACCTTTGTGTCGCCCGCGTCAATGGCGCGCGCGCAGGCATAGACGAGGGCCCGCGCTGCCTCCACCTGGGTGGCCATGTCGGCAAGCATGAACTGGATCCCCTGAAACGAGATGATCGGTTTGCCGAATTGCTCGCGCTGCCGCGCGTATGAGATCGACTCGTCCAGAGCCCCCTGGGCGATTCCCACCGCCTGCGCCGCGACGCCGGGCCTGGATGCATCAAACGTCTTCATCGCCACAATGAATCCCTGGCCCTCTTTGCCGAGCAGGTTGGCCGCCGGCACGCGGCAATCTTGGAAGATCAACTCCCGCGTGGCGGATGCCCTGATCCCCATCTTGTTTTCCTTCTTGCCGAACTCGAATCCAGGCATGCCCTTCTCGACGATAAATGTGCTGGCCCCGCGGCTTCCGCGCGCCTTGTCCGTCATAGCGACCACCGTGTAGAGTGCGGCCTCGCCGCCGTTGGTGATCCACTGTTTGGTGCCGTTCAGGACGTAATGATCGCCGTCTTTCCGGGCCGTGGTTTGTATCGCTCCGGCGTCGCTGCCGGCGTTTGGCTCGGTGAGGGCGAATGCGACGATCGTCTTTCCCGCGGCGATGTCGGGAAGGTACTTCAATTTCTGCGCGTCACTGCCGAAGAGGATGAGCGGGAACGTCCCCAGCGCGGTCGCGGCCAGGCAGAGAGAGATGCCGCCGCATACGCGGCTGAGCTCTTCGACCGCGATGCACAGATCGAACACCCCGCCGCCGGTGCCCCCGTACTTCTCCTCTATGTAGACCCCGAAGAGATTCGAGTCCGCGAGCACCTTGACGATCTCCCAGGGGAACTCCCCTGACTCATCGAGCCCGGCGCGGATGGGGAGTATCTTCTCGCGGGCGATCTTCGCGGCGATCTCCTTGATAAATTGCTGCTCATCAGTGAGAAAATAGTTCATTGTGTGCTCTCCGTTCAAAGCGGGGCGTGTACCACGGGGCACGGTGTGTGCCCTCAGCTACCCCTCGAAATTACGGATAATAAGGGAGGCGTTCTGGCCGCCGAAGCCGAAGGAGTTTGACATGGCAACCCTGACCTTCTGCGGGCGGGCGATATTGGGCACGTAATCCAGATCGCACTCCGGGTCCGGGTGCTCGTAGTTGATGGTGGGGGGGATAATGCCGTGTGTGATCGTAAATGCGCTGCTGATAAGTTCAACGCCGCCCGCGGCGCCAAGCAGATGTCCGAATATCGACTTGTTTGAACTGATGGCGAGCGCGCGGGCGTGGGCGCCGAAGACCTGCTTGATCGCCATCGTCTCATATTTGTCGTTGAGGTCGGTTGATGTCCCGTGGGCGTTGATATACTCCACCTCCTCCGGCCTGATTCCCGCGCTGGACAGGGCCATGCGCATGCACGCCGCCGCCCCCTCGCCGCCGGGCGCGGGCGCCGTTATATGGTAGGCGTCCGCGGTCGCCCCGTAGCCGATGAGTTCGGCGTAAATGCGCGCGTTTCTTTTCTTCGCGTGCTCCAGCTCTTCCAGGATAACCGTGCCCGCCCCCTCTGACATCACGAATCCGTCACGATCGCGGTCAAAGGGCCTGCTGGCCTTCTGGGGCTCGTCGTTCCTTGTGGAGAGGGCCTTGAGGGCGCAGAACCCGGCGAAACCGAGCGGCGTGACCGCCGCCTCGCTCCCCCCGGCAATCATGACTTCGGCGTTGCCAAACTTAATTTGAAGCGACGCCTCGCCGATACTGTGGGCCGCCGAGGCGCACGCGGAGACGATGCAGCAATTCGGCCCCTTGACCTTGAGCTGTATCGCGACCATGCCGGGGGCCATATTGACAATCAGCATCGGGATAAAGAACGGCGAGATGCGGTGGGGGCCCTTCGTCACCATCAGGGCATGTTGCTCCTCGATGGTGCTGATGCCGCCGATCCCCGAACCGACGAACACGCCGACGCGGACTGGGTCGATTGTCTGAAGATCAAGACCCGAGTCCTGGACCGCCATCCGCGAGGTCGCAACCGCGAACTGGACAAAGCGATCCATACGCCTGGCGTCCTTGACGCCGATGAACGCAACGGGATCGAAGCCCTTGACCTCGCCGCCGATCCGTGTAGAAAATGCACTCGTATCAAAAGAGGTGATGCGTTCGATTCCGCTCCTGCCGTTGCACAGGGAATCCCACATCTCGCGCGCGTTGTTGCCATTCGGCGCGATCGCGCCCACCCCCGTAATGACGACTCG
>JAPLCY010000193.1 GCA_026391995.1 Candidatus Auribacterota bacterium | reverse complement strand
AGGTCGTAGCGGTCGTAGATGCCGGCCTCCTTCTTGCGGGCCACGCGCTCCTCGATCTCGGCCATGATCTTTTTCACATCCACGCCATCGGCGCCGATCTCGAATATGTCAGCCATAATACCTCCCTGTAGCAAGCGATTGTGCAATTGAGCGATTAAGTAGCAGCGCGATTGAGCGATTCAGCGAGATGCATCCCATGTGCAATTAAGGTTAATCGTTCCCTCCGCCTTGCGCGGGCAGTCGACCCAGACGCTGAACCGGTTGTCAATGCGGTGAAAGTTTGTCCGGTGGTCGCGCGTGTGGAGCGAGAAGGAGAAGAAGTACCTGCCCTGGAGGAGGGGGAGGGCGTCGAATCTGAGGCGCACCGTGCCGGTCCCCTCGATCGCGGGAATGCGAACGCCGTCGATCGCGGTATTGCTCCCGCAGCAAAGGGTGCCGTCGCTCCGGGTGATGGCAAAGCCGAAGACCGGCTCCTCGATGATCACGGCCTCGCGCGTGCCCCACTCCCGGACGACCACTGCCCCCTCTTTCACGAAACCGAGGCTCCGGTACTGGTCCACCACCTGGCCCGGCTCGCCGACGTTGACGATCCTGCCAGCGTCGAGGAGGAGCACGCGGTCGCTCACGCGCGTGATGGTGTCGAGGTCGTGCGAGACGATGAGCATCGTCTTTCCCTCATCCCTGAACTGGGCGATCTTGGCAAGGCACTTCTTCTTAAACGACTCGTCGCCGACCGCCATCACCTCGTCGATGAGGAGGATGTCGGGGTTCACCTCCACGGCGACGGCGAAGCCGAGGCGGACGTACATACCGGAGGAGTAATGCTTGACCGGCGTGTGGATGAACTCCTCGAGCTCCGCGAAGCGGACGATGGAGTCGAACTTTGCCCTGATCTCGCGCCTCGTGAGGCCCAAAATGGAACCGATGAGGTAGATGTTCTCTTCGCCGGTGAGGTCCGGGTGGAACCCCGCCCCGAGCTCGAGGAGGGACGAGACCCGGCCGCGGACATTGAGGGTGCCTTCGGTCGGGCGCATCGTGCAGGCGAGGATGCCGAGCAGGGTGCTCTTGCCGGCGCCGTTGGCGACGATGATCCCGAGCGTGATGCCGGCATCGACGTCGAAGCTGATACCCTTGAGCGCCCAGAACTCGGCTCGCGGGGGCCGGCGGCGGAGCAGGCCGAGCGCGGCGGCCTTGACCGTGTGGCGGCCGGTGTGTCTCAGATAGAATCTCTTGCCGACGCCATGTGCCTCTATTGCATGCATGTATCACCATACAAAAAACATCGAAACGGCGAGACGGCGAAACGGCGAGACGGCGAAAAAGGTCTCTGGTTCGTCAGTTAGCCTACAGTTCATCCGCAAAATCCGGTTCGTGCCGCATGAAGATCCGCAATCCCGCGGCGCAGAGCAGGAGCGGCAGCGCAATCGCCGCCGCGAGGGCGATTCCGGCCGGGGCGGGGCCGTTGAGGATGATTGCGCGGTACGCCGTGATAAGCCCCGCCATGGGATTGCACAAATAGATTCCGAGCAGCCAGCGAGGGACGACGCCCCCCCGCGTGATCAGGTCGACCGAATAGACCACCGGCGACATGAAGAACCAGGCCATCATGAGTACACTCACGATATGTTCCGTGTCCCTGAAGTAGACGCTCGAGCACGAGATGATGAGCGCCAGGCCGAGACAGAGGAGGAACTGAAGCGCGATCAGGAGGGGAAGCAGGGCGAGGCCCGGCCCCCAGGCAAGCCTGCCGCTCACGGCGGTGAGGGCGAAGAGCACGAGGAGCGAGAGGAGGAAATTGATCAGATTGGCCACCACTGTGGAGAGCGGCAGGATGAGCCGCGGAAAGTAGACCTTCTTCACCAGGTTCGGATGGCCGGCTACCGCGTTGATCGCGTCGCCGCAGCACATGGTGACGAATTGCCAGGCGAGCACCCCCGCGAGGAGGGTCCACGGATCCATGGGGAACTTCATGAAGCGGATGAAGATCCAGTAGATGAGCGCCATGAAGAGGGGGTTGAGCAGCGTCCACAGAAACCCGAGGCCCGAGCCCTGGTAGCGGATCTTGAGGTTGCGCGCGACCAGCGTGCCGAGCATCTCTCTCTTCTGGAAGACCTTTGTAAAAAACCCCATGACCGGTCGCTCTCCCGCGTGCGTGTGTTCTGTTGCCCCGGAGCCGTTTTCAGGGCTGAATTTCTCAAATAAATCCGGGTTAGAGTACCCCCCCATCCCGACCCTTCACTCGGCTACGCTCGGGATAAGCTCCCCTCAAGGGGGGAAGGAGTAAGTTTCGCACTCACAAAACGGGAGAGAAGCACACACACCAACGAGCTCGCCCACAATACTGTTGCGCCGGCTCGCCGGTTCTCCCCCTCGCCCTCTCGTCAGTTCACTCCCACACGAACTTGTTCCGCTCCTGGTGCGGGGGTGCGGGCGGGGTGGGCGCCGCTCCCGCCGCGGGCGGTTTCCGGTTGATGCTCCGCAGGGCGGAATCCTCCAGCCATGCGTCGATGATCGACTTTTTGAAGCGGATCGTGGTGCCGATCCGGCTCACGGGGATGTGTCCCTTTTTCACGTGACGGTAGATGACCTGTTTGTGGAGGTGGATATATTCGGCGAGCTGGTCGATGGTCATCACCTCCGGGTAGTGGACGGGATCGGGCGCGGGGCGCTTCTTAGGCATGGCGGAGTTTCTCCTTGATCGACTGGACGAGCTCCGCCGAGATTGCGCTGACGATGGAATCCGCCGTCGCGGGGGGCTCGCCCCTCGGTTCGCACATGCCGCATTTGTTGCACGGGTGGACCCTCCCCTTCAGGCCGAGCTGCTCGCGGAGGGCCATAAGCTTCCGAATCTCCTCTTTCGGCAGCGGTTTCACGGGCCCGAGCTGCCGGGCGATGGCGCTCACCTGGGCGCTGTGCTCCACCTTCTCGAGCTTGTCGTACGCGGCATAGACCGTCTCGCCGACGGTGAGCGTGCCGTGCCGCTCGAGTATCAGGGCGTCGCAGGAGGTGATGAGCGCGGAGATCGCCCTCGGCCCCTCGCCGGTGCACGGCGTCGCGTAATCGGTGGTGGGGATGGAGCCGAAGATCATCACGATCTCGGGCAGCACGCACTGCGGGAGCTTCAGCCCGGCGAGGGTGAAGGCGATGGTGATGGGCGGATGGGCGTGGACGACCGCCCCGATGTCGGGGCGCCTTTTGTACGCCTCGATGTGGAGGTAG
>JAPLCY010000350.1 GCA_026391995.1 Candidatus Auribacterota bacterium | reverse complement strand
CGCGTACACCGACAAGTGCTCCATGCGGAACGCCGCGAAGAGGCCCTCGTTCCCCATGAGGAGGGACAGGATATAAAGCATCAGTCCCAGGGAGGAGAGCGATACGGCGAGTGTTTTAAGCAGGTGCCTGCCGCGGTAATGCCCGACCTCGTGGGCGAGCACCGCCGCGATCTCCCCGGGCGTGTGCCGCGCGACCAGGGTATCGAAGAGCACCACGCGCCGCGACCCGCCGAACCCCGTGAAAAAGGCGTTGGATTTGCCCGAGCGCCTCGACGCGTCCATCACGAATATGCCGCTGATGGCGAAGCCCTGCTGCCGGGAGTATCGCTCAATCGCCTCGCGCAGCGGGCCGCTTTCCAACGGCACAAATGTGTTGAAGAGCGGCAGTATCCATGTCGGCGCAATGTACACGAAAAAGAGCTGGACAGCCGCGATCACCGCCCAGCAGAGGAACCATGCCCGCGGCCCGATGACAATAAAGAGTCCGAGGACCGCCGCGAGAAGCCCCCCCCTGATCAGGGCGCTCAGGGACCATCGCTTGAGGATATCGGTCGCGAACGTTTTCAGTGTGGTCCGGTTGAAATCGAATTGTTCCTCGATCACAAAGGTGCGGTAGGCCGAGAAGGGCGTGCGGCAGAACTGCGCGAGCAAAAAAAGGGAGCCCGCGAAGATCAGCCCCGTGGGAATCTGTGAGAGGCAGAATTTCCTCGCTCCAAGATCCAGGCAGTTGAATCCGCCGAGAAGGATGAACAACACCGTGGCGGCAGTCATCACGGCGCCCTCAAGGATATCAAGCCTCGTGTTCGCCCTGAGATATCCCTGTGATCTCCGGTAGCGCTCCGCGTCGTAGAATCCCTCGAACTCACCGGGCAACCCGGGCGCGAAATGGCGGAGATTGAGGAGATCGGCGAGGCAGTCGAGAAGCCACCCGCCGATGAGTATGACAAGTATCAGGGGAAGGTACATAATCCGGCTATTAAAAGGGGTCGGTGTGCGCCCCGACCCTGCATGGCGTGTCCTGTGCGGAGTAAGGAATATATCTTCCGATAAGAGGGGCTAAAACCGTTTCCAGAACGCCTGGGCCAGCCTCCGCGCCTTCGCGGATATCTTTTTCTCATCCACGGTAAGGAGCTCGCCGTCCCGCATGAGCACCCTGCCGTTCACGATGGTGGTGTTCACCCGCGCGCCGCAGAGGCCGAAGAGGAAGTGGCCGAGGAAAGTCGCCTCGGTCAGCGGTGTCGGAGGATCGTACTCCAGTATGATGATGTCCGCGTAGGCCCCCTTGCGGAGGACGCCGAGCGGGCGATTGAAGTACATGCCGGCGATCATCGGGTTGTGCTGGAGGAGGAGCTGGCATGATTCGGCGAAGAAGACCCTCGGATCGCGCCTTGCGAGCTTGTGCAGGATATTGGCCACCCTCACCTCGTCGCGCATGTTGGCGGTCATACCATCCGTCCCCAGACCGACCAGGATCTCCTTTCTCAGCATCTCAATCACCGGCGCCACGCCGACGGCGTTGTTCATGTTCGACTGGGGGTTATGGACAACGGGCGTCCCGGTCTCAGCCAGCATCTCCATCTCCGCGCCGTTCACGTACACGCAGTGCACCGCCAGTGACAGCGGCCCGAGCGCCCCTGCCTTCGCCAGGCGCCGCACCACCGATTTGCCGAACTTCTTCTGGTTGACAAGCTGGTCTGAGCGGTCCTCGGCCACATGTACGTGGATCCCCACGCCAAGCTCCTCGGCGGCCGCAACCGATTCCTTCAGCGTCGTTTCGTTGACGGTGAAGAGCGCGTGCAGTCCGAACATGGCCGAAACGAGGTCGTCGCCGCGCGCGTGCGCCGCGTTCATCTTCTTGACGAAGCGGACGTTTTCCTCCACCCCCGCCCTCCCCTTCCCGTAGCGGTCGGAGACCCCGAGGCAGAGACAGCCGCGGACGCCGGTCTGTCGGAGCGCCCCCTCGATCGGGTCAAGGCACCCCTTCTGGCATCCCTGGCTCTCGTGATGATCAATGATCGTGGTGGTGCCGCTCCTGATGCAGTCAATCAGAGGGACAAGCGCGCTGTAGGCGATATCATCCCTGTTCAGGGCCCTGTCGAGCGGCCACCAGAGCCGTTCGAGGATCTCGACAAAGTTGGCGGCGGGAGGCTGCTTCGGGGAGAGCCCCCGGGCAAAGGTCGAGTAGAGGTGCGTGTGGGCATTGATCATGCCCGGCATGATCACCCCGCCTTTCGCGTTGATGAACGCCGCGCCGCGCGCCTTGCGACGCAGGGGGGCGGTCGCGCCTATCTCCGTGATGACGCCATCGCGGACCAATACCGCGCCGTTGTGGATGACCTTGTTCTTCTCACCGAGCGTGATGACGATCCCGTTGCCTATGAGCATCTTTTTATCAGACATATATCCTCCCTTAGCCTGAAATATTTACCAACTTTTTATGGTGTAACCGCGGATTACGCCGATTACGCGGATTCTTACAGGTAATCCGTCCAATCCCTGCCTGCCTTGTCTGCCGGCAGGCAGGCGGCAGGCAGGCGCGAAATCCGCGGTTGCACTTATTAAGCCGTCATAATTACCTTGCCCTTTTGTTCATCTGATGAGTAATTTCAGGTTAAGGGTGCCCTGCGATGAAGTGGGGTTTTTCCCGCTACTCCCGCGCCTTCTTCTCCTTGCGCGTGCGTTTCCTGAGGGAGAGCGCGCCGACAAAGCATTGCAGCGCGCAGAGCCCGCAGCCGATGCATAGCGAGGCGTCGGTCTCCGGGTGTTTGTCCCCGTCCAGCGAGATCGCCATGTACGGGCAGCGCGTGCAATTCCCGCAGCTCACGCACACCTCGGGATCCACGGTCGAGATCTTCTTCTCCGGATCCAGGGCCATGAAATCGCGCACCGGATTTGGCTGCGCCCTCCCCACGAGCTCGGCCACCGATCCTATCCCGCGGGCGGCCAGCAGGTGGCTGAGGCCCGACTTCAGCTCGTCGATGATCCCATAGCCGTACTTCTCCACCGCGGTGCAGAACTGGACCGAATTCGTGCCCAGGGCGAGAAAATCAGCCGCGGCCTTGTAGTCCATCGGACCGGCGTTGCCCGAGATCGCCACCCCC
>JAPLCY010000243.1 GCA_026391995.1 Candidatus Auribacterota bacterium | reverse complement strand
AAATAAATCATCTGACGTCGGAATTGAGCGGCGACCGCAGACGGCACACAGTACTGCTTGGGGGTCAAACCTTTACAATATTACATTTACTATCTGCGAGGGAAAGAAGTCACGGCTTCATGAAGGCGGGGACAGAGTACTAAGGAATGCTTCTATGCCCAATTGATTGGCCCATTTTCCATAATTCGGACACGAGTGACGCAAAACAGTAAAAAAATCAGGCGTCAACTCTCGTCATCGAAGAATGCCGCCTCGACCTTCATCGCCTCCTGCTCCATCGGCCCATTCGGATAGCCGTGGCTGAAACATTCTGCAAGGTACCGCGCATAGAACCCCCGGACTCCGCCGAGCTTTTCAGACTGGGAGACATGGACGAGCTCGTGGACAACGAGGCTGCGGATCCCCCAGTAGCCCGAATTGACATAGATGCCGTGGCCCACGGTGAGGGCCTCCGTGTCGGGGGGGACGAGGCGCGCCCGCCCCACCGCCTCGATGAACGCCTTATTCTCCGGCGAGGGCATCCCGGAAACCTGGAGCAGCCTGACGCGTTCGGGATGGACGACGCCGACCCGCGCCGCGTCGGCCGTCTGTGTTTCATCGAGCGGGACACCCTCGGCGAGGATGCGGCATTCCTGCGCCTCGGCCCAGTCGCACATACACTCGATCAGGAGTTTCGATGTTTCAGGAGTAATCGCGGCATCCCCTCGATCAGTGGTGTTTTATTGATGAAGCGGCCCAAGCTCATACTCGATCGGATCCTCATGGCCCGCCTGTTGAAAGCCGCGAAGGCGAAGCGCGCAGCTGTCGCAGCGGCCGCAGGCGCGCGGCCCGTTCGAGACATAGCACGACCAGGTGAGGCTGAAGGGTGCGCCGTTCTGCATCCCCCACCGGACCAGGTCGGCCTTGCTCACGTGGATGATCGGCGTCTCGATGCGGATGCCGGAACCGGGTTTCGTGCCGAGTTCGATGGCCTTGTTGAACGCATTGTAGAACGACTGCCGGCAATCCGGGTAGCCCGAGCTGTCCTCCTCCATCGCCCCGATAAAAATACTCTTCGCGCCAATCACCTCGGCCCACGACACGGCCATTGCGAGGATATTGGCGTTGCGGAACGGGACATAGGTCGAGGGAACGCCATCCCGGTGAAGGTCCGCCCCGGGCACCGCCATGCGTTCATCGGTCAGGCTCGATCCCCCGATCCGCCGGAGATGTCCAACGTCCACGACAAGCTGCCGCCCTGGCGGCACGCGGAAATGGGTCGCAAGGTCCTGGAACGCCTTGAGCTCGCGCTCCTCGGTTCGCTGGCCATAGTTCACGTGCATGAGGGCAAGCTCGTAGCGCTTGGCGGCCATCGCCGCCGTGACGCAACTATCCATCCCGCCGCTCACAAGAACGACAGCGAGATCTTGGGGGGTTATACCGCCCGTGGCCGGCCGCCTTGAATTCACTATCCGCTTACCCATCTATCATTTCTCCTCCTCGTGGGGCACGCTGAAGTAATCTATGCTTATCTCATTCTTTTTCAAGGCGTTACGGCTCGGGCCTTGGGCTGCTGTAACCTGCCCGCCGCGAATTCCCAATTCACCAGATGATCAAGGAACGCCGCGACAAAATCCTTCCGCCTGTTCTGATAATCGAGATAGTAGGCGTGCTCCCAGACATCGATTACGAGGATCGGGTTCTGGCCGTGCGCGACCGGCGTGTCGGCATTCCCGGTCTTTACCACCCTGAGCGTCCCGCCTTCCTCCACCAGCCATGCCCAGCCGCTGCCGAACTGGGAAACGGCGGCCCCGGCGAACTCCTTCTTGAACGCGTCAAAGCTTCCGAACGAGGCATTGATCATCTCCAGGAGCTTCCCCCCGGGCATCCCTCCCCCGCCGGCCCTCATGCCCTTCCAGAATAAGTCATGATTCCATAGCTGCGCGGCATTGTTAAAGACCGCCTCCCGCCCCTTCACACTCGCGGTCCGCTTCACAATTTCCTCGAGCGGCAGAGCGGCGTATTCGGTCTCTTTTACAAGCTCATTGAGCTTGTCCGCGTACCCCCGATGATGTTTACCATAGTGGAAGCTGACGGTGCGCGCGGAGATATACGGTTCGAGCGCGTTCTCCGTATACGGCAGCGCCTGGGGAGAGAACACCGGCGGCATGAGTCCGGGGGGCGCTCCCGTTGCCGTATCGGGCATTACGAAGCGCAGCGCCGCCAATGCAGCGAATAGCGACGCGATTCGGCGTCTCCTCATTGCAGTGTCCATCCAAGCACCTCCTCTTCACGACTGACAGGCAGGATGGCAGGGGCATGCCAAATGAACCAATATCATATGGTATTACGCCGTTGCTTTTGCTATTGTAGCATTCGGATAAAGGGGGGCAATGTGCGGTTTTCATTCCCTTGCGTCTGCCCAAAGCCTGGGCGCGATAGAGGGGAGAGTCATCGAGGAGGGCACCAGCAAGGGGATCGAAGGCGTCCAGATCAGGGCGAAGGGGCCCGAAGGCCTCTACAAGTCGGTCTCGGATGATCAGGGGAATTACGCTATTCGGAAGTTGCCGGAAGGCATTTACAGATTATCCGTGGATGGTGAACATGCTATGCGTTTGAAGGAGATGTTCCGGCAGGAATCCATTGAGGCGGGGCAAGTCTTGAAAGACGTCAACATCGTCCTCGCCGCAAAGCATGCCTACACCATAGAAGTGTCGGTGAATGATGCCACTGGCAAGCCGGTCGAAGAAGCCGAACTGCGAATAGGCCAGTACATCCTCCAGGTTAATGTATGCATGTTCAGACCGCTCACGGGGGTGGCGACTGACAGCAAGGGGCACTGTTCCCTGAAACTCCGCGAGCGCTCGGGGAAGTACGTCGTATTGGCGGTAAAGAAGAGGGTGGGCGAGGGCAGAAGCGAGCCGTTCGTGCTCGGTGAAAAAGATGAATCCCAGGCGGTCGAGATCAAGTTCTATAAGGGTATATCCTTAAAGGGCAGGGTGAGCGATAGCAAAGGCAACGCGATCGAAGGCGCGAGGGTTTCTATTGCGACCCCTGTTGACTGCTTTTCCTCCTCAGACATGACAAAAACCGACAAGGATGGCAAATATGAATTTATAGGGCTCGGGAAGGGAGACAAAATCGTCACCGTCAGCCGCGACGGGTATGCCAGAAGCAAAAAGAAGGTCGCTCTGAGCGAATCCCCTTCTCTCCAGGAAGCGAATTTCTCTCTCACGAAGGGACTCACTATCTGCGGCAAGGTGTCCGATGATGAGGGAAACCCCATACACAATGCCCGCGTGAGCGTATCATCTCCCGGTGACGGCAGGTCCATGAGCAGCAGGGTGAAGACAGATCAGAATGGAGAATATTGCCTGGAGGATCTCCGCGCGGGAAAATACAAGGTCCGAGTGTTCAAAGAGGGGTACGACCAGGTAGAAAGAGACAATGTCAAGGCCGGCGCGCTTGAAATTAATTTCACCTTAACAACCGGGACCCCCTGAGGACACCAACACCATTCTCCGGCGTTCATCGTTCCTCGTGCGAATAGTTGCGCCATAATCCGGCTACAAACGGTTCCCGCTCGCTACCGCCCGTTTGTTCACGCCCGCCCGTGGTATCGCTCCCCTGAGCGGCAAGAGCCACCTGAGAATGCCGTCCCCCGCTCAAGATTACATTGAGGGCGGCAGGGCGTGATCTCGCCTCCTCCCCACGCACGCCTTGTGCTTTTTGATGGAACGGGCACGCATTTTTGATAAGGTATTCACTTGCAATAGAAAATCCAACCTGAGGAGCGCGCACAAATGAACCGTTTCACCAGGGACCTCGCCATTCTGATAGCCGTATCATGCGCCATAATCACGCCAGCGGTCGCGAAGAAGGGGGCATCCACGGGCGGCGGAGGGCGCGCAAAGATCCCCGCGCGGACCGGTTCGCCGTATCTCGGGGCGATCGCGGTGAACGCGGACACGGGCGAGGTGCTGTTCGAGGAAAACGCGGACGCCGAGTGCTACCCGGCGAGCATCATCAAGCTCATGGACATGTTGATAATCCAGGAAAAGATCGAGGCGGGGACATTGAAACTCGATGAGCAGGTTTCGGTGAACGCGCAGGTATCGAAGATCGGCGGCTCCCAGGTCTATCTGAAGGAAGGAGAATCGTTCCCCGTGCAGGACCTCATATATGCCATTATGGTCCAATCGGCGAATGACGCGGCAATGGCACTCGCCCTCCACGTGGGCGGTTCCGTGGAGGGATTCGTCCAGATGATGCAGGAGCGGGCCGACGCGCTGGGGATGAAGAACACGCGCTTTCATACGGTCCACGGCCTCCCCCCCGGCCAGGGGCAGGAGCCGGACGTGAGCACGCCGCGCGACATGGTCATACTCGCGCGCGAGCTCTTGAAACACCCGGACATACTTAAGTATACCTCGACCCTGACAAAGGGGTTCAGGAACGACACGATGATCATGCAAAATCACAACAAGCTGCTGGGCACATTCGACGGGTGCGACGGCCTGAAGACCGGCTACTTCAGGCTCGGCGGCTACTCGGTGGTGGCGACCGCGCAACGGGCGGGAAACAGGTTCATCGCGGCGGTGGGGGGCTCAAAGGAAAAGCTCGTGCGGAACGCGAAGGCAAGGGAGCTGCTGTCGAAGGCGTTCGCGAAGGCGCCGTCGAAGCAAGTCACCCCCGTCCTGATGAAAGAGTCGGGCACGCCCCACCCTGAGGTTGACGCCTCGCGCACCGGCGTTCCAGGTGCCAAGACGGACAGCGGCGTGCGTATGGGCACACGGATACTGCTCACGCTGATTGTCATCCTTCTGATAGGCGCGAGCTTCCGACTGGGACGCCGGTCAAGAGGCGGCCCCCCGCAGCTTCCAGGGGTGCACTATGGCTTCAAGAAGTAGATCAAACAGCCGGTGGAGCGGCCGCAACTCATCGCCTGGTTAATTACAGGAGGCGCTTTTACAGGTTGCGGATTATGGATCAGGCGGCTTTTTAGATTGCGAATCAAGGGCCTCGACTGCCTGATAACGGCCTTCTGGTTGGGCTGGGCAGCAAATATATTTTTTCTTCAAGCATGGCATTTATTCTTTAAAATCAATGCAACCCCGCTCTTTTTGGCTTGTACCGTTGGCGGGGCAGGTTTGCTGTACAACGCAAGAGACATCTTGTCCCTGTTTAGCAAGGGCCGTTTTGATAAGGCTTTTTACTGCCTGATCCTTTTGCTTATAGCAGTATGGATAGCCAACCACGCGATCCTGGCACCATCCGACTATGATAGCGGCCTTTATCATTTAGCCTCTTTGCAATGGGCAAAGACATTTCCAATAACGGCAGGTCTTGTCAATCTGCACGGCCGCCTCGCCTTTAATAGCTCTCATTTTCTCTACGCGGCCATGCTTGACATACACACACACGGCCTGATCGTTCGTTCCTGGCATATCGCCAACGGACTCTTACTTCTGGCATTGTTTTCCCAGATCCTGCTTAACACATTTAGATTATTCCTATCCCGACAAGGTCCAAGGCTATATCACATCTTCTTCGTACTACTTATTCCGCCTGCAATGAGGGGGGTTATGAGTATTTACAGCTCTAATATTTCACCCGACCTGCCGGCGTATATTTTAAGTTTCCTTATTTCCATGCAAGTGCTTCAATTCTTAGAAAATTTCCACGACCATCCTGAGGAGAAAAGATACAATCTTTTTTACGTATGCGCCCTCGTCTGTGTCGGCATAGTGATCAAATTGAACTTCTTTGTGTTTGGATTATCCGCTTTAATCCTAAGCGTTGCCTTATGGATAGGGAGAAAGGAACAGAACAATGCATGCGGAAACAAAAAAGTTATAACATGCATTGCCATCTGCTGGTGCGTAGGTATCATCCCATGGATGTTGCGTGGGGTCATACTCAGCGGTTTCATTGCG
>JAPLCY010000344.1 GCA_026391995.1 Candidatus Auribacterota bacterium | reverse complement strand
CTCAAGGGCGCCCAGGCCGGTTTCGGCGGTTTCGGCATCGATCTTGAGGAGGCGCTGCGCACCTTCATGGGGGCTTTCGGCGGCGGGGGCAGCATCTTCGATGACTTCTTCGGTTTCACCACGCACCACCGCGGCCGGGAGCGGGGAGCCGATCTCCGCTACGATGTCGAACTGACGCTCGAGGAGGCCGCTGCCGGCTGCGCCAAGGAGGTCTCGTTCACCAAGCTCGACACATGCCCCGAGTGCGCCGGCAGCGGCGCCCGGCCGGGGAGCGGCAAAACTCCCTGCTCCGCCTGTGGTGGTCACGGGGTGGTCGAGCAGCGCGTCCAGGGCTTCTTCGGCTGGAGCGTGCAACGTCACGCGTGCCCGCACTGCGGCGGCTCGGGGAGCATCGTCAAGGAGCCGTGCGCCCGCTGCCGCGGGGACGGCCGCATCAAGCACAAGAGGAAAATCTCCGTCAAAATCCCGCCGGGGATAGAAACCGGCTCGCGCCTCCAGATGCAGGGGGAGGGTGAGGCGGGGGCGCATGGGGCTCACGCCGGCACGCTCTACATCATCGTCCACGTCGCCGAGCACGAGATCTTCCAGCGGCACGGCGACGATATCCTCTGCGAGGTTCCCCTCAGTTTCACCGCGGCGGCGCTTGGGGGGACTATCGATATCCCGACATTGACGGGCAGGACGCAGCTCCACATCCCCCCCGGGACCCAATCCGGAAAAACGTTCAGGATCAGGGGCAGGGGGATGCCGAACATCGAAGGTCTCGGACATGGCGACCAATATGTGCGTGTGGCGATCGAAACCCCCGTCGCCCTCACCGAGGAGCAGAAGGCGCTCCTGTGCAGGTTCGCCGAACTTGGCGGCGACACATCCCATCCACTGAGCAGCTCATTTTTCGCAAAGGCAAAAAAAATTTTCACCGGTTAACCACAATCGAATATCAGACACCGAAGGCTGAAAGCCTGTCGGCGTTGCACGTATGACCTCAATTACAGCGGGGCCTCCATTAAATTTTCTCCCTCCTCGCCATAGGCGAGCGAGCGTGAGGCCTGTCCGCCTCCGGCGGAGGAAGGGTGAGGGCTGGACCATGCATTTGCACCGGATCTACATCAGCCCTGCCGCGCCGCACGAAGGCACTCTTTCCCTTGACGGGGAGGAGGCCCACTATCTCCTGCACGTGCTTCGCCTGGGCACGGGGGATGAGGTGGCCGTATTCGACGGCGCCGGATGGAGCGCGGGGGCGCGTGTCGCCGGCCACGCCAGGGGGACAGCCCGGCTCGTCATCGGGACATCCCGCATATGCCGGCGCCCCGCCCGCACCTTCGCCGTCGCACAGGCAGCGCTCAAGGCCGCCGCGATGGAGACGGTTATTCAGCGCTGCACCGAGCTGGGCGCCTCTTCCATCCTGGTTTTTGATGCGCAGCGGAGCATTCCACGCGGCGGTGATGCCTCGGCGGATCCCCGGCTCAGCCGCTGGCGCCGCACCGCCATCGAGGCCTGCCGTCAATGCCAAAGAATTTTTCTCCCTGACATCGACGCACTGCCCGGGATCGCCGCCCTGATTCCCCGCCTCCGCGATTTCGACGCCGTGCTCCTCGCGTCCCTGAACCTGGAGAGCAGGCCCCTGAGCGAGCTCCTGGATACCGGCACGCTACGGCATAGCGCACGGATCATCTTCATCGTGGGCCCGGAGGGGGATTTTTCACAGGAGGAGGAGGCGCGGTTCCTCGCCCATGGCGCCGTCCCGTGCACCCTTGCCGACGCGGTGCTACGCGCCGATACCGCGGCAATGGCGGGGTCGGCCGTCATCCATCAGCATCTCCTCCGCGCACCGGCTCCGCGCAGCAGATGAATATCCCCCCTCCGGCCGAGTGCGGCACAGCGATCCGGCGTCCGTTCCCTGTCTCGCTCGCACTCCTGCTGGGCTCGTTTGTCGTCTACCAGACCACCTTTGCCTGCACCCCACGTCTCTTTGTGTTCCCAAAAGTCGGCCTCTCCTTCTCCGACACACAGGAACACGCCGCCGCGTTGAAGGGCAGACCCAACGCGACCGATATGCGGAAGCACCTCCTTTACTATCCGGTCGGTTGTTTCGTATATCGCATCGCCGATCAGGCGAGAATCGTTCTCGGTATCAGCCGCGGAGCGGGCGCGCTCATCTTCCCCAACGCCCTGTATGGCTCCCTATCCACGGCGCTTGCCTACCTCCTTTTCCTCAGGCTCATGCGGCAACGCCGGGAAGCTGCCGTCGCCGCGGCGGTCTATGCGTTCACCTATTCGGTCTGGCTCGTCTCGAGCATCACCGAGAGTTACGCGCTCACCACGATGTGCGTCAATGTGTTCTTCTGGGCCGCGCTCAGGGAGAATGCGCGGCCCTCATCGCGGTGGTGCTGCGGGATGATAATCTTGACAGGGCTTTCTGGGCTATGGACATAAATTCACTTCGGAATTGAATGCCGGTTCACGCTCCCCACTCTATACCATCTTTACCTTCCTGGTACAGTCGCTCTCACCGGTGCATCAGGAGCAACTCGTTCAGTCGCAACCTGCGGTGCTGCTCGCCCACGACGTAGTGTCATACGGTTTCACGGCGCTCTGGATTTTCCTCGTCGCCACATCATGGCGATCCATCACCCGCAGGCTCCTGGGATGGAAGAGCCTTCAGGCACTCGGATGCTGGGTGGCCGTGTACCTCGGTTATCACCTTTTCTATTCGCCCTGGTCGGCTGTACTCTTCGCGCCGCCGCTGGTCCTCCCTGTCCTCCTGATCACTGTCCCGGGGATCGTCGACACGTGGGGAAGATCGCGTCCCGGAGGGGCGATGCTCATGCTGACCGTTGCGGCGATGCTCGCGAATAACTTGATCGTCATCAATGAGGCGCGCCTCGCCTGGCAGCGGCCGGCGCTCCTGCAATCCCCCGCGGACCGGGTGTACCTGCTCCCCGGAGAAACGGAGCGGGCGCAGTACCTCATGAAAAAGGCGGAGCAGCTGCGCCCCCCCGATGAGCGTGTCAAGGCGATGGCGCTCCGGACGAAGGGCCCGCAGGACCTCACCGCCCAGGAGAGGGGGGAGCTGCGCACACTCCTCCAGAGGGGCCTCGAGCGCCTCACCCCCTCCGAGCGGACGCAGCTTGAAGACATCACGTGCCGGTTCAGGTCGGCGATTGCGCTTGCGCGGGGAGGACGCTGAGGAATGAGATACCGACTTCTTATCGGACTGTGCATCGCGGCGCGGGCTCTCTCGAGCGAAGCCGCCGAACGTAGCGGGCTCCTCGTGGAGGCGGCGCGCCGGGGGCCTTCGGACGCGGTTGCGTGGCTGCTCGCAGCGGGAGCCGACCCGAACGGGGAAGGCGCCTCGGGCGAGACCGCCCTCTTCGCGGCGGCAGAGCGGGGACAGCTTGAGGCGGCGAGACTGCTCCTCGCGCACGGAGCGGATCCCAACAGGATACCGCGGCCCAATCCCCCCACCGGCGTCTTTTCGATGACGCCGTTGATGGCCGCAGCAGCACAAGGTCACACGGGGCTCGTGGAACTCCTCCTCGCCCACGGCGCAGACGCCGGCATCCAGACGGGGGAAACCGCCCTGTATCCGCAGGGGGTGACCGCGCTTTTCCTGGCGACGGCGAACGGCCATGCGGATGCAATACGGCTGCTCGCCCGTGCCGGCACCTCAGGGGAAAGGCGCTGGAAGTATCTGGTGCTTGCGATCTGGATCGCGCTCGGGGCATACATCGCTATCGCCGGAGACGCGGACCGGCGTGCGGGCTCAACAAAAAATGCTACCCGCGACAGTGCCGCTTGAACGGATGCGTTGCCCCCCCTTTTTTACAGGGGGGGATGGGGGGATTTCAAGAACTGGGGATAGTCCGGCCGAAGTGGTTATGACACAGCCAAAGTGGTTATTGACTCAAATAGGCGTAATATAGTATACTTGTTGTTTGAGTTTGTCCTGAAAAGCAGCTTCCAAAAGGGCGCGCCATGCTCATTCGGCGCCATCTTCCTGGCGGTCATCACCTTTTTCTACATGTTGAACCAGACCGCCCACCACCTGACGCAGCTCCCGGCCGTCGCGACGTTCGAGCACTTCGGCGGCGCCATCCTCGGCGGGGCAAAGGCCCTCCTCTTCGCGTGCCTCGCCCTCATCCTCCTCGCCCTGGTCAAGGTTGAATCGATAGCGACGGCCGTCACCCAGAAGTCGTTCTTCGGGCCGCTCGCGATATCCTCCGTGCCCGGAGCCTACAAGTTCGTCCAGCGCGTGTATCCCCGGGTCGATTCCCTCCCCGCGCAGGAAGTGATCGAGAAGCTGCCGGCGGTCCGCCGGCGGACCGAGCTGGAGTTCGCCCCTGCCGCGCCGCCGACGCCCTCAGCCCCCGCGACCGGAAGGACATCGGCCAAAAACTCTCTACGAGGAGCCTCATGATGAAACTCGCCACCTTTTTCAATCGCGCCCTTGAGATAGGGCGGAAGAACGATCCCCGCGGGCCGGCGCGCGTGTCCAGCGAGATGAAGGAATTGCGCGAGCGTTACGAGGAGATGCCGCCCCGGGCCAAGCGCGCCTTCGACCGCGAGCGCCTCGAGAACCCCTACGCCGATACCCGCATCCTCGCCGGCGATCCCTCCGCCAAGCTTCGCGGCATCCTGGCGGGGATCGACATCGACGTCGCCGAGATTCTTCTCGCAGATCGCCTTATGCAGCAGGGGAAGCGCGTGGATCTCATCCTCTCGCATCACCCCGCCGGGAAGGCGTACGCGGCGTTCTACAACGTCATGCACATGCAGACCGACATCCTCAGCCGCTTCGGCGTCCCGATCAACATCGCCGAGTCGCTCATGGAGGACCGCATACGCGAGGTTGAGCACCGCGTCATGCCCGTCAATCACACCCGCACCGTGGACGCCGCCCGCCTGCTGGGGATATCGCTCGCCTGTGTCCACACCCCCGCCGACAATTGCACAGTCACCTTCCTCCAGCGCCTTTTCGACAGGAAAAAGCCGGAGCGCCTGGGCGAGATCATCGACCTGATCGAGGAGATCCCCGAATACCAGGCCGCGATAGCGAACAACGCCCCCCCGAAGATCATCGCCGGAAACGACCGCCGGCGCGCGGGAAAAATATTTGTCGACATGACCGGCGGCACGGAGGGCCCGGCAAAGATTCTCGAGAAGCTCGCGACCGCGGGCGTCGGGACCCTGATCTGCATGCACCTGAGCGAAAAACACCTCAAGGAGGCCAAGAAACACTGCCTCAACGTGGTCGTCGCCGGCCACATGGCGAGCGACGCCCTCGGCCTCAACATCCTCCTCGACCACGCCTGCGCCGGCGGCCGGATCGAGATCACCACCTGCTCGGGATTCACGCGCGTGAAGCGCGGCACGCACGAAGGGGTGTGAGCGGCTGCCGCGGCTTAAGCATTGTCCCGTCGAGAAAGATCGACAACCTATGATACCGCAGAGTGTCCTTGAACAGATTCAATCGGCCAGTGACCTGGCCGAGGTAATCTCCTCTTACATTCCGCTCAAGCGTGCGGGGAGGAGTTTCAAGGCATGCTGCCCCTTCCACCACGAAAAGACCCCGTCGTTTTTCGTGAGCCCCGAAAAAGGGATTTGGCACTGCTTCGGGTGCGGGGCGGGCGGATCGGTCTTCAACTTCGTGATGCTCTACGAGCGGATCAATTTCCCGGATGCGGTCCGGCAGCTGGCGCGCAAGGCGGGAATCGAGGTTCCCGAAGTCAGCGAGAAGAGCGACGCGGACGGCGAACGCAAAGAGGATCTGTACCGGGCCAACGAGTTTGCCGCAACATGGTTTGCCGCCCGGCTCGGGGCCACGCCCATGGGGAAGCGGGTGATCAACTATCTCGCGCGACGGGGCATCAGCGACGCGCTGATTGCCGAGTTTGGCCTGGGCTACGCGCCCGACTCGCGCGATGCGCTCATCAAGGCGGCGCGCGCGAAGGGACACCGCCTCGAGGCGATCCTCGCGGCCGGACTCGCGATGCCGCGCGACGGCGGCAAGGCCCCCATTGACCGCTTCCGCCACCGTCTCATGATCCCGATCCACGACGTGAGCGGCCGCGTCATCGCCTTCAGCGGACGCGTGCTCGGCGAGGGAAGCCCCAAATACATGAACTCTCCCGAATCCCCCCTCTTCAGCAAGAGCCGCAGCCTCTACGGCCTCCACCACTCCAAGCGCGCCATCGCCGATGCGGGTTTCGCCATCGTGGTCGAGGGATACTTCGACTACCTCTCCCTCTACGCCGCGGGCGTCAGGAACGTCGCCGCCTCGCAGGGGACTGCGTTCACCCCCGACCACGCACGGATCCTCAAGCGCTACACCCGCGAGGGCGAACACGAGGTGGTGATGAGCTTCGACGGCGATGAGGCCGGCCTTACCGCAGCGATGCGCAGCGTGGACGCCTTCCTCCACGAAGGGCTCCGCGTGCGCGTTCTTGCCCTCCCGAACGGCTTTGATCCCGACACCCTTGTCAAAAAAAAGGGCGTTGCCGCGTTCAACGCCCTGCTCGAAAAGGCGCCGGAATACTTCGATTTCCTCCTCCAGCAGCTCTGCCGCCAGCATGATCTCAAAAGCGAGGTGGGGAAGGCCCGCATCGCGCATCTCTTCCTCGAACAGCTCGCGAAGGTGCGCAACGAGGTGCTGCGCGATGCGTACCGTAAAAAGCTCGCCGAGCACCTGGATATCCCCCAGGAGCATCTCATCAGGGAGCTTCAAAAGGTGGGCCGCGCAGATTCAGCCCCCCGCGCCGCGGGTGCGGTGTCCGAGCCCCGGCGCCTGCCCCCCGGCGAAAAGGAGATTATCAGGCTCATGCTCGAGGACGAGCGGATCATCGAGCTGGTCGCCGAAGAGCTGCGCCCGGAGGATTTCCGCGACGAGCAGCTCCAGCGCATCGCCGCGTGCACCTTCGAGCTCTTCCGGGAGCGCCGCTGGGCCGGGTGCGGACGCCTGCTCGCCGTGCTCAACGACGAGCGCTGCGCGAGCGTGGTGAGCGGCATCGTGTCCGAGGAACTCCCGGGCGGGGACAGGGCGCAGATCGCGAGGGATTGCATCCGCTTCCTCAAGCGCCGTTCCCTCAAAGACGAGATCGGGAGTATCGCCCGCGACATCAGCCGGCGGGAACGGGAGGGGAATGCCGAGACCGATACCCATGATCTCCAGCATCTCATCATGCAGAAAAAGGCTGACCTGTTGAAGATTTCGTGAGGCACGACCGCATTATGGCGACGATTGAAAAGAACCAGAAGATCAAGGCGCTGATCCACCTCGCCAACGAACAGGGACACCTGTCCTACGCGAACATCAACGACGCCCTGCCCGACGTGGTGGTATCCGCAGAGGAGATCGATTCCGTCATCATGCTTCTCCGCGGGATGGATATCGAGATCCTCGACGACAAGGAGGCCGCGCGGAAAAAGGCCGGCGGGGCGGCGCCCGGCAAGAGCGAGAAGAAAGTCCGTGCGCCGAAACTCGAGTTCATCGACGACCCGGTCCGGATGTACCGGGGAGACCCAGATCAAGCAGATCCTCTTCTCGCTCGGCTATATCCCCACCATCGCCATACAGCTCGCCGACCGCGTGTGCATGGGCCGGGAACGGTTCGACCGCGTTATCCAGGACAAAAAAGTCATAAACCGCGACACCTACATCATCGCCGCCAGAGAGATCTGCGGCGAGCTCCGTAAGACCGACATCCAGCTGGCCAAAAAATACGCCCAGATAGAGAAGTCGCGCCCCGACGACAAGTTTCGCAAGAAGCTTGAGCGCGAATATCTCAAGCTCCAGGAACAGGTGATCACCCTCATCAGGGGCCTTTTCTTCAAACAGAACGCCATCGAGGAGTTCATCGAGCCCGTCGACCGCGAGGTGCACCATTTCCTTGAACTGGAGCGCGAACTCGGACGCCTCAAAAAACAGCGGTCGGGCGGGAGGAGCGCCCGCGCAAAGACTCTCACTCTCCAGCGGAAACTCAAGGAACTGGAGCGCCTGGCCCGTGTGCCGCGCGACATTTTGATAAAAGAGGTCGAGAATCTGAAGCTCTGGTCGCAGCGTGCCCACCAGGCAAAGGGCGAGATGGTGGAGGCTAACCTTCGTCTGGTCATCTCCATCGCCAAGAAATACACCAATCGCGGCCTCTCCTTTCTCGATCTGATCCAGGAGGGGAACATGGGCCTCATGAAAGCGGTGGATAAGTTCGAATACCGCCGCGGCTACAAGTTCTCCACCTACGCCACCTGGTGGATACGCCAGGCGATCACCCGTTCCATCGCCGATCAGGCGCGCACCATCCGCATCCCGGTGCACATGATAGAGACGATCAACAAGCTTGTCCGCGCCTCCAAGAAACTCGTGCAGGAGTACGGCAAGGAACCCTCGCCCGACGAGATCGCCGAGGAGATGGATCTGCCTGTCGAGAAGGTGCGCGGCATTATGAAGATCGCACAGCATCCGATCTCGCTCCAGACCCCGATTGGCGACAGCAACGACAGCCACTTCGGCGACTTCATCGAGGACAAGTCCGCCGAGTCGCCCGCCACAGCGACCGGCTACACGCTGCTCAAGGAGCAGATCGAGTCGGTGCTGAAATCGCTCACCCCGCGCGAGCAGAAGGTGCTCACCCTCCGCTTCGGGATCGGCGACGGCTCCCCTCGCACGCTGGAGGAGGTCGGCAGGGTCTTCAACGTCACGCGTGAGCGCGTGCGGCAGATCGAGGCCAAGGCCCTCCGCAAGATGCGGCACCCCACCCGCAGCCGCAAGCTCAAGGGGTTCCTGGAGTCGGAAGAGTAGGGAGTAAGAGGTGAAAACCATGCACGACACCCACCGCCCTTTCGCCGAGATTCGCAGGAGGATTTCCGAGGCAATCACCCACACGCTCCAGCCGTTTGTCGCCTCCGAACGCGAGCGAATGGAAGAGGCGCTCGCCCTGCTGGCGAGCGACCGCACGATCCACCCCGAGTCGGTCCGTACCATCCTCGCCTTCTACAACGGCGGGGAGACCCACCGCGAAGCGTTCTTCAAACTGCTGGCCTCCCTGGAACCGCCCAGGATTGAATATGCCCTCAACCAGATCTATGCGGCCATGGACACCCCGGAATGGCTGATCGGGCTCCGCGCCGACCTTCTCGCCCT
>JAPLCY010000018.1 GCA_026391995.1 Candidatus Auribacterota bacterium | reverse complement strand
GCCCCGCGGTGGAGGCGGAGAAGAAGACGATGGCGCGGGCGTCGGCGTAGACCGGTCGCCACGCATCGCTCTCCCAGAGCGAGGGGAGGAGTGCTTTCACGTCGCGGGCGTTGTGGCTGAGAAGGAGCGTGTCGATGCCGTACCGCCGCGTGAGCGGGGTGAGGAGATCGGCGTCCCCCATCGCGTCGAGGTACTCGCGGAGGATCCCTTCTCCATAGACGAGATTCCTGCCGTCGATGAAGACCCTGGATCGCGGATAGAGGCGTCCGGCGCAGTAGCTGCCGACGTCATAGTTGCAGAAGACACAACCGGTCCGCCCGGATGATTCGACGAATGCGAGCGCCCCGTCGGGATACGCGATGAGCGATTTCCCCAGACCGAAGCGCTTTGCGCTGCGCTGGCGATAGTAGAAGGTGTTGCCGGTCACCTCCTGCAGGAGGAGACAGAGCCCGGCGACGAGGGCCACGGCTGGTGCGGCGGCCATCGCGCGCGCGAAGCGCGGAAGGCGATTCGAGAAACGCAGTGCGCATCCTGAGAGCGCGCAGGAAATTGCGGGGGCGCAGAGGAGGGCGAAGAGGGGCATGTGCCTGCGCGACTTCAACGCGAGGACGGCGAAGATCGCCACGGCACACAGGTGCGCGGGGCGCGTCCTGCGCCACTCGATCGCCATCGCCGCGATCCCTATCCCCAGCATGAGCCTGAACGCGGGCACGGAGACGGGGAGCGGGAAGGTGGACGGCGCCTTTGTCCATGGGATGACGGTGGTGTTGAAGAGACGGTTCGACAGTTGCGCCCACGGCTGCGCGAAAAGCGCGATGCCGTATGGATTTGCCAGGCAGGCGAGGATCGCGCAGGGGACGAGGGCGACGAGGTCCCGGCGTCTTTTTCTCCTGAGACAGGCATCGGCGGCATACACGGCGATGAGCCCGGGCCCGAGAATGAAGGAGGGATGTATGTTGGCCCAGACGACCTGGAGCGGCAGGAGGAGCCAGAGGCGGCGGTGAGGGGCGGTGGCCGCTCCCTCGAGGATGGAGACGAAGATGACCGCGAGAAGGAGCGAGAAGAGGTGCGGCTTCATCAGGAAGCCGTCTTGAGCGACACACAGGGAGAGCGTAAGCGTGAATACCGTGCCCGGGACGCCGCTCTGTGTGCGGCAGGTGCGGTACAGTACGGCGGCTATGGCGAGGACGACCGCGAGCCTCAGGAGAGAGAGGCCGGCCGCCCCGCCGAGAGAGTACACGAGCCACAGAGCTGCCTGGGCGAGCCAGTGGACATCGATCCAGGGCCGGCCATACGCGCTGCACGAGAAGAGATCGACGCGCGGAACGCGCATCGTCCGGCAGATCTCTTCCCCTGTCCGGAGGTAGAGCCAGAGGTCGGTGTCGATGATCCGGAAGCATCCGAGGGCGGCCGCCGCGCAGAAGAACAAGACACTCAGGGCGAAATTGACGGAACGCTTCATACAGGGCGGTATTGTAGCACACGGGGCGGCGCGCGGGGAGGGATCAGCCCTCGACGAGGCCCTTTGCCTTGAGTTCGGCGTTGGCCTTTTCGACCAGGTCAAGGGCCCGGGCTGACTCGCTCCAGCGGATCAGCTCGCGCATGCCCTCCTCGAACGAAACCCGTGTCCTGAAGCCGAGTTCCTTCCTGATCCTGCCCGTGTCGGCAATGCAGTGACGAACATCGCCCTTCCGGAACTTTTTGGTGATCTCGGGCTCGATCTTTTTCCCGCAGAGGCCGCTGATTGTCCGGGCGATCTCGAGGACCGTGGTCACCCTTCCGGAGGCGACGTTGAACGCCCGGTAATTAGCCCCGGGCTTTGACATGGCGAGCATGTTCGCCTCCACGATGTCGTGGACGGAGATGAAGTCGCGAGCCTGGAGCCCGTCCTCGAATATTATCGGGGGCTTGCCGTTCTTGATCCGGCTCATGAAAATGGCCGCGACGCCGGTGTACGGGTTCGAGAGCGACTGCCGCGGGCCGAAGACGTTGAAGTAGCGCAGAGGCCGCTACGATGAGCTTCTTCACGTGGTGCGGCTGGTTGGCGAGGATGTCGAGGAGGTTCGCGGTGCCGCCGATATTCACATCCACGTAGTGCTTGACTTGGTACTGGGACTGTCCCACGCCGACCGCGGCGGCCTGGTGGAAGACTATCTCGATCCCCTCGATTGCGCCATGGAGCGCGTCGTAATCGCGCACATCACCCCGCACGAACTCGGCCTTCGCGTTCAGGTGGGCGGGCGGTGTCCCGCCGGGGTGCACCTGCGGATCGAGACTGTCGAATATCCGCACCGTGTGCCCCTCGTTCACGAGCCGGTCCACGAGAAAACTGCCGATGAACCCCGCCCCGCCGGTGACCAGTATGCGCATGGTGTTCCCCTCTGTGCGTTGTGGTGTCTTCAAGGCTTCGTCTTCAAGCTGTATTTGGGCTCCATCTTCCGCAGCCGGTACAGCACATCCTCGATCAGGATGCGGTTCGAGGAGATGATATCGGCCACCAGCCCGATGAGAAAGACCTGGAATCCGACGATCGTGGCGATGGCAGCGAAGATAAGCGACTGGAGGTGCCCCTGGCCGTTGCCGGTGAAGTAGAAGCAGAGGAATCGCAGGGCGAGGGCCATGCCAATCAGGAATACCGTGCCGCCGATGAAGATGAATATCTTGAACGCCTCGTACATCGTGTAGATGCGGACTATGGTGCTGAGCGAGCGCTTGATGTACTCCTGCATGCTCGAGAAGAGGCGCGACTCCCTGGTCTCCTTGTTCGTGCGCACCGGGACGTGGGCGATGGCGATGTTCTTCTTGCCGCCCTGGATGATGGATTCCAGCGTGTAGGTGAACTGCGAGACGATGTTGATGCGGAGCGCCGCCTCCCGGTTGTAGGCGCGAAAGCCGCTGGTGCAGTCGGGTATGTTGGTCCCGGATA
>JAPLCY010000207.1 GCA_026391995.1 Candidatus Auribacterota bacterium | reverse complement strand
AATGATAATCATTATGATATATATTCAGCTGTTTTTCACGTTTCTGAAGATCGGCCTCTTCACCGTCGGGAGCGGCTACTCGATGCTGGTGCTTGCCGAGCGCTACGTCGTGGTGACGTACCACTGGCTCACGGTGCAGGAGTTCACCGACCTCGTCGCCATCTCCGAGGTCACGCCGGGCCCGATCATCTTCAACCTGGCGACGTTTGTGGGGACAAAGGTCGCCGGCATGCCGGGCGCGATCATCGCGTCGCTGGGCCTCGTCACGATGCCATTCCTCGCCCTGTACCTGATCGCGATCTATTACCCTGTCGTGCGCGACTATCCCCGGATGAAAGCATTGATGAGCGTCATCCGCCCGATCGCGATCGCGTTTATCACCCTCGCGGTCCTCAAACTCTTCAAAACGTCGATCACCGATCTGCGGAGCGCCCTCATCGCGGTGGCGGTAATCCTGCTGACGTATGTGGCCGACGTTAGCCCGATCATCATCGTCATCGGGGGGGTGCTCCTCGCGCTGCTCGTAGGCTAGTCCATGGGGGCAATTAGCAATCAGGGGTATGTCGCGACTGTTGATAGGTAACTTCTAACGGTGCAGCAGCACAGGGGCCGGTCGCGATACGTCCAGTCCGGTGCATCCGGGGGGGAGCTATGACAAAACGGCATCATAAGATCATCATCATCGCGGCGGTGATACTCTGTGTCATTATCATGATCCTCTACTGTATCCAGACCGCCTAAGCCTGCCAGGATTTTCACCTCGGGTGTAAACGCGAGTTTCCGGTAGCAACGCGCGTTGACATTCTACCGCCCAGACATCCATCCTTCTCCAGCCTTTGATAGTTCATATCTTCCCGAATCACAATAAATAGCGTCGAGTCTCAGTTTATCCGTTGAATGGCACTGGATATGCCTTTCTGATACCAGTGTGCTTACCTTCACCGGCCGTATTATTTTCAAGGCGCAACATAAAAAGTCTGGCGGAATGACACAAGCGGCGGAGACGGCGTGCCGTTCAATGCCGTCGCCGGGAGCGGCACAGCGGATTCAGCCGACGAGTGGATCGAGTATTTCAACGCCTCGCCCGCGCCTGTTGACCTGAGGGGCTGGTCGCTCAGGATAACCGACCGGGCGCCTAGCGTCGAGCCCTTTGGGATCGGGCGAGGCGATACTTATTTTCACGGAAGGGAGCGAGTTGAGCGCACTCCAGCCCGGCGGCTATGTCGTGTAGGCAGCGCTAACTTTGAAAGGATTTTAAGTGACAGCTCGTAAAGATAGTGGACTGCCGCTCACTGCGCTGATTCTCATGGCGCTGCTACTGTCATTTCCTGCTTTACTATCCGCCCCTCCGCCCGGGAGTCATTATCCGTCGGTGGTGTGTGACGGGCCGGGCGCGGGCACGGTGATCGGGGGGCGTACGTATGTCGAGGTGGAGCTGGAGATAGAGTTGGGAGACGAGGACACGGGCGCGGAAAGTCTCGAGGTGAAGCTGGAGTATTATGACGGGAGCGCATGGCATGAAGCAATGGGGTGGGCGGGAGCGGGGGCCGAGGCGGAAAGCGACGGGTTCGACCCGCATGGAAGCGGGGGCTATTGCTACAAGGCGCCGGTGAGCGGGAGCTATCAGTATTTCTATTTCATCATCGAAGATTATCTTATCGGCGAGGTGCTCGATTACCGGTTCCGCGTCTGCGCGCGGGATCCGTCGGGGCTGACGGCATGTGCCGAGATGAGCGATCTGATAAAGCGGCCGCATGATCCGCCGGTGGTGAGATGGATCAATCCTGCGCCCGGGAGCGTCATAGGCGGCCCCCACAGTGTGGAGGTCGAGCATGAGCTGACGATAAGCAGCGCGACGTACAGCGCCTCGCAGCTTGAGTGCGAACTCTTTTATTACGACGGAAGCGCGTGGCATGTGGCGATGGATTGGACGAGGGCGAGCGTGGAGAGGGACGTTGACGGGTTCGACCCACATGGGAGCGGGGGGTACTGTTTCAAGGCGTCGATGGATGGGAACTACCAGTACTACTATTTTGTTATCGAGGATTACGACATAGGGGCGGTTTCGAACTATGCATTTTAGGCATCTGGATGAGACGGGAATGGAGGGCGCGCATGTTACCGACCCGCATACGGTGGGATTATGGCATTTCAATGAGGGGGGCGGGGGCACCGCAGGCGATTCTTCCGGAGGCGGGCATGAGGGGACATTGCGGGATTCGGCGGGATGGACCGGGGCGGGGCGCCTGGGCGGGGCGATCCATCTGGGTGGACCGCCTTCGTGCGTGGTCGTCCCATCGCATGACGATCTTGATTTGACGGATGCGATCTCGGTCGAGGCGTGGGTGAAGATGGAAACGTATGCGAACTGGATGCGCATTGTCTCAAAGAACTACTGGGATGGCAGCCGGGAGCGCGGGTCCTGGTATCTCAGGCTTGACAATCAGGGTCGGGTGCAGTTCGCGCTGCTGGAGCCGTGGCAGGGGGTGACGAGTCCTGGCAGGCTTCCGTTGAATTACTGGACGCATCTTGCGGGAACGTTCGACGGCAGTACGATAAGACTTTACATTAACGGGAGGCTTGTCGCGTCGGGAAACTACCCGCGCGGAATCAACGTGAGCGCGCTGCCTGTGGGTATAGGGTGTTCCGTGAGGCCTGATGGCAGTGTGCATGATTGTTTCAGGGGATACGTGGACGAGGTAGGGATATCGGACATCGCGAGAGATGATTTTAGGCCGTCCTGCGACATGGCCATGGACAGCACGGTGAGGGGCAACGACGGGCTCAACTGGGGCGCCGCGCGCGGCGACACGGGAGTATCCGGCGCCGCATATCGTTTTGACGGGGTGGATGATTACATCGAGATACCGGATTCAGGGAGCCTGGACCTCACCGGCGGGATAACGCTGGAGGCGTGGATCAATCCGGGGCTGGTGAACGGGGCAAGGAGGATC
>JAPLCY010000064.1 GCA_026391995.1 Candidatus Auribacterota bacterium | reverse complement strand
GTGTTCACCATCGAGAGGCGCTTGATCGGCGTGGCGAAGGGAGGTATCGCCGAGGCGTAGCCCATTGTGTACACCACCGTGCCGTACCGCGCGCGGAAGAGATGCATCCCCTTCACCCACGACCTCTCGAAGCGGGGATTGATGCGTTTCAGGGACGCCTCGTGGTGCGCGAGGTACGCCTCCGCGTCGAGAGAGAAGAGCGGATCGTCCTCCTTGAGATAGTTGAACAAGTAGATGATCCTTTTTCCCCCGTAACCTGCCGGGGCTATAAAGTTGGTGTGCTCGATAAGGCCGCCGAAGGTTACCGAGGGATCACTGATATTAAGCCAGTAGACCGGGCTCACCGATTCCTCGCACTCGAGCACCATGCAGACCACCGCCTGGTACCGGATGAGGGAGAGGCGCCCCGTGTAGTCTTCGGGGAGCGGCGGGGCAATCTGGAGAAACGCGGGCACCGCGATTGTCGAAACCACGATGTCCGAGAAAAACTCATGCCCCCCCGCCACGACACCCCTGGCAATAGTGCGATCCTGGATGATATACTCCGCCGCCGTCCCCTCGATGACGGTCCCCCCCATCGCTACGATCTTCGCGCGCAGGCGCTCGATCATCAGCTCGAAACCGCCCTGCAGATAACCGAGCTCCTCGCGCATCCCTCCCCTGCTCCTCGAACGGGCGCGCGGGTGAATCCTCCCCCATATCCACGCAGCGGGGATCTGCGAATAGGCGTCGCCGAACTTGAGTTTCAGGAGGGGCTCCCATACCATCCGGTACGCCTTCGCGCTGACGTGTATGGAGAACCATTTCTCGCAGGTGATGCCGTCGAGCTCTTCCCAGTTCGACATGCGCTGAAAGTTGAGCACGCTGAGGCCAAGCCTGATCCGGTCGATCAACGAGAGGGGTGAAAACCTGAGCAGCTCCATCGGCGTGCCAAAACGATGCACCCGCCCTTTATGAAAAAACCCCATGGGGGACGCCCGCCAGAGGAGCCGCTCGCGCAAGCCCAGCTCATCTATCCATCCGGTGACGGCGGTGTCGCTCTTGAAGATGTGATGGTAGAACTTTTCAATCCACGCGCCGCCGATGCGGAAGGAGCCCGCGAGTCCGCCGACCCGCGCCTCACGCTCCAGGATGGTGACCTGGTGGCCCCTCCGGGCGAGTTCGTAGCCCGTGCTGAGACCGGTAATCCCGCCGCCTATGATGACCGCCTTCATGACCGCTCCGCATCTTCGATCTGGCGCAGGCTCCAGCCGCTCGCGTTCATGTAGTACAGGCCGAGGGCCGTCACCGAAACATATTGCAGCGCATGCACAATAAATATATACCCCATTGCCGCGTTCTTCCCGATGCCGAATGGGGCCAGCGCCACGACCGCCGCCAGATCAAACGTGCCCACGTACCCGGGCCCCGCCGGCACCATGATGGCGATATTGACAATCACCAGCGTTGCGAACGCGGCGTACGCGGGCGCGGCGAGGTGGAACCCCTGCATCACCAGCCAGAAGACGCCTCCCTCGATGCACCATATGAGCAGCGAGTAAAAAATCACCGCCGCCTGCTGCCTGCCGGAGGAGAGAAAATGCAGCCCCGGCATGAAGGAATCAATAAGCCCGGACACGCGCGCATGGAGCGTACCCGGGAGCAGGCGCGTGATACGCTTGAGGAACCGGGCCGCAGCCTCCTCCCTGAACGCCGCGTAGAGCAGCACTCCCAGCGCCACGACAAAGACCGAGGCCCCCATCGCGGCGTAACGCTTGATCTCGGGGGTCGTGGTGCTGAAGAGGAGCACGACCACGAAAAGCCCGATGAGGGCGAGGCCGTCGTAGACGCGCTCGATAACGATGGTCGCGAACCCCGCGCTGCCGCTGATCCCCTCCTTCTTCCTGATCGCCCATGCCCGAACGAACTCCCCCATCCTCAGGGGGAGGATATTATTGGCCATGAAGCCGATCATCACGACGCTGAACGAGCTCGCGAACGGGATCCGCTTCAACGGCGCCAGCATGTACTGCCAGCGGATTCCGCGGAAGACGAAGCCGGCGAGGTAGAGGATCACCGCGGGGAAAAGATACACGTAGTGGAAGCCCCTGAGCCCGGACACCACCTTGTGCCAGTCGAAGGTGAAGGCGATGACGATGACGATCGCCCCGCTGACGAGGCTGCCGATGTACCTGCCCTTGATCACTCTCAATCCCCCAATGCGGACACCCGCAGCCCATCCCGCGCCTTGACGACGTCGAAGTTGTGACGGATAAAGAAGAAGATCCCGAGCAGCGTCACGGGGATGAACTGCGCGGCGTGCAGGGCGATCGAGTACCCGGCGACCAGGGCGGGGTCGGGAGAGGCGAGCTGGAGGAGCGCAACCTTGCAAAACCATTCGAACGTCCCCACGTAGCCGATCGAGGGGACGATCAGTCCCAGGTTGACGATACAGAGGATGAAGAACGGCGCGTAGGCGGGCAGTTCAAGGTGGAACGCCATGAGAAATGCCCAGTACATCCCCGCCTCGGCGCACCAGACCAGCGCCGTCAGGGCGAAGACCCCGAGCATCAGCCGTTCATGCATGAGCACCTCGAGGCCCTTTAGAAAACTGCTGATCACGAATTGCCCCTCCGCCTTGAGAAAGCGCTGGCCGAAGTTGTCGACGAGCTTGAATATACCCGTTTTCTTGCCCAACGCCTTTCCGGCGACAAGGTAGAAAAGGATGATGAAGAGCGAGAAAAAGATGATGATCCCCAGCACAAAAATCCGGTTGACGATCGGCTTGAAGCTCACGAACATCAGTATCATGGCCAGGAAGAGAATGAGGGTGAGCCCGTCGATCAAGCGCTCGACCACGATGGTGGCGAAGCAGAGACTTTTCGAAAAGCGGTGGACGCGGCCGAAGTCGTACGCCCGTACCACCTCCCCCATGCGGAAGGGGAGGATGTTGTTCGCCATCCATCCAATGACGATGCCCGTGAAAAGCTCGCCGATCCGGAACGCCCGCTCGGGGAGGAGGAGGAGTTTCCATCGAACGCTCCTGAACCAGAACGAGACGGCGTAGGCGAGGAGGCCGAGCCAGATGTAGGCACGGGTCACCTTCGAAAACTCGGCGGCAACGCTGGCGAAGTCGATATTCCTAAGAATGAGCGCGATAAAGGCAATGCTCACCAGCGAACTCACGATGAGCTTCTTCCAGTTGACCGCGAAGAGGTGCAGCCAGAGGTGCGAGAGCTCATGTAATGTATGGATGACGTCACGGGGCGAGACGCTCGATTTTCCGGCGGTGCGGGGAAGATGGGTCACGCCCGTTTCCACGATCGTCATGCCGGCCTGTTTCGCACGCACGAGGATCTCGGTGTCGATGAGAAAACGCTGCGACCTGATCTCGATGCGGTCGAACACGCTTCTCCTGAAGAGCTTGAAGGCGCAGTCGATATCCCGGACCTTGAGCCTGAAGATCATCCGGATGATGAAGTTGTAGACGCGAGAGACAAACTTGCGCAGGGGTTTGTCCTGCCGGTCCATGCGATACCCCACCACCATATCCACGTTGTCCCGCATGAGGGGGAGGAGCTTACTGATCTCCCGGATGTCAAACTGATTATCTCCGTCGGTGTAAAACACCAGCTCCTTCCTCGCCCCCAGAAATCCGGTTTTGAGCGCGATCCCGTACCCGAGGTTGTGGGGATGGTGAATTACACGGACATGCGGGTGTTCGGCCGCGAGCCGGTCGGCGATCTCCCCGGTCCGATCGATCGAGCCGTCGTTGACGATGACCACTTCGTAGTCGTCGGCGATCTTGCTCAGGACCCGGTCGACATCGAGAGTCTGCTTTTCAACGTTCTCCTCCTCGTTGAAGCAGGGGAAGAACACCGTGATGCTCGGCCGTGTGGCGCTCATGCGCGTTCCTTCGGTATGCATCAGGAAAGATGCGTTTTGAAATAATCGATGGTATGCCGCAGCCCCTCTTCAAGCTGCACACGGGGCTCCCATCCCAGTTCCCGCTTCGCGATGGTGATGTCCGGCTGGCGCACCTTGGGATCGTCCACGGGGAGCGGCTTGTGCACGATCCGGCTTCTACTGCCGATGAGCCTCACGATCTCGCGTGCAAAATCTATCACCGTCATTTCCCGCGGGTTCCCGATATTGACCGGGTCATTGATTTTCGACATCGCCAGCCTGAATATTCCGTCGATCAGATCCGAGACGTAGCAGAAGCTCCGCGTCTGGGCCCCGTCGCCGAAGACGGTGAGCGGCTCGCCCTTGAGGGCCTGGGAGATAAACGCGGGCACCACGCGGCCGTCGCGGGCCCGCATGCGCGGTCCGTAGGTGTTGAAGATCCTGGCGATCTTGGTGTCGAGATTGTGGCAGCGGTGGTAGGCCATGGTCATCGCCTCGGCGAAGCGCTTCGCCGCGTCGTAGACGCCGCGCGGCCCGATCGGGTTCACGTTCCCCCAGTAACTCTCCGGCTGGGGGTGCACCAAGGGGTCGCCGTACACCTCCGAGGTCGAGGCAAGGAGAAATGTCGCCCCCTTTGACTTGGCGAGGCCGAGGGTCTTGTGCGTGCCCAGCGCCCCCACCTTGAGGGTCGGGATGGGAAACTCAAGGTAGTCGATGGGGCTCGCGGGTGAAGCGAAGTGAAAGATATAGCGCACCTCCCCGGAGATATAGAGGTAGTCGACGACATTCTGCTTGATGAAGGTGAAATTCTCATTCCCCGCCAGGTGTTCGATATTCCTGGTGCTGCCGGTGAGGAGGTTGTCGATACAGATAACCATGAAGCCCTCCTTGAGAAGCCGGTCGCAGAGATGCGAACCGAGGAACCCCGCCCCGCCGGTCACCACGCATGTCTTTTTCATCGTATCACCCCCACAGCCCGTCGGTCACCCATGTCCCTATTTCAACCAGAGTATCACTCCCACGCACGCCGCCCAGAGGATCACGTCGATCATCAGCGGTCTGTCCGAGAGGAGCGTGAGCTCCGGGCTCCCCCCCTCCTCCTTGTGATGTACGAGCCACAGGTAGCGGAAGATGCCGTAGAGCACGAACGGCACCGTCAGGAACATCCATTGGCTTACCTCGTGAACGGTCCGCGGCGAGAGGCTGTAGAGCACGTAGGCCATGAGCGTCGAGGAGGTGACCACCGCGATCATCTGGTCGAGCAAATACGTGGAATACTCCTCGAGGATCGGCCGGTGATGGGGCGCCGCCCCCTCGAGGAGGACGAGCTCGTGCCGGCGCTTGCTCAACGCGAGGAAGAGGGCGAGCAGGATCGTGCAGATGAGCAGCCAGGGCGATACCGCGATGCCGATCGCCACCCCGCCCGCGACCGCCCGGAGGACGAAGCCTATGGCGATCACAAGGACATCCACGATGACCACGTGCTTGAGGAGAAACGAGTAGGCAAGGAGCAGGAGGAGGTACGCCATCGAGACGATGCCAAACCCGGTACCGATCACAAATGCGGACACGAGCGAAAGGACGCCGATCACCGTCGCCGCCGCGACCGCCGCGCCCAGGCTCAGCCTTCCCGAGGCGATCGGGCGAAGGCGTTTGAGTTCGTGCCGCCTGTCCTCCGCCGCATCGGCGACGTCATTGAGGAGATAGACGGTCCCGGAGAGGGCGCAGAAGACAACGAATGCGCCGCAGACGATCAGAATGTCGTGGGAGAGGGTGAAATGCCTGGAAAAGAGCAGTCCGGCGAACACGACCACGTTTTTGATCCATTGCCGCGGACGCATCGCCTCGAGTATGAGGAGCAGCATTGAGGCTTCCCCCCCTTGCACCTTACACTTTACACCGTACACTTTACACTGTAGTTATTGTGGAGCAGGCGGGATTCGAAACCGCGACCCCCACGTTGCGAACGTGATGCTCTCCCAGCTGAGCTACTGCCCCAATAATTCGTACATCGCATATCGAACTTTGCGCATCGCCTATCTTATAAACTAGGTTTCACTAAGTACGATGTTCGAAGTACGAAGTACGATCCTTTAGTTCCATCATTCTCGCTCCCCACACGCATAATTCATAGAGTGCCAGGAGTGGCAACGCCATGAGCACCTGCGAAACCACGTCGGGACCCGGCGTCATGACCGCCGCCAGAATGAAGATGGAAACTATAGCATATCGCCGTCCCCGGCTCAAGAGCCGATAGCTGAGGACCCCCATCCTCACCAGGAAGAGCACCACCACCGGCAGCTCGAAGACGAGCCCGAAGGCGATCAGCAGGCGGCTCGCGAACGCGACATACTCATTCACCGTCCATAGATTTTCAAGGCCGAGCGCCCTGTTGAACCGCCAGAAGAACCCGAGCGCCCAGGGGAGCGTGGTGAAGTAGCAGAAGGCGATGCCGGCGTAGAAGAGCAGCGCGCCGGCCGCCAGCGCCGGGACGAAGTAGCGCCGTTCTCTCGCGGTGAGGGCGGGAAGCACGTACCCGCCGGCGACGAAGAGGATGAGGGGGAGAGAAAAGAGGATCGCGGCTTCCGTGGAGAGCTTCATGGCCACGGCAAATCCCCCTGACGGTGACAGCGTGGGCATCGCGCCGCGGGCGATGCTTCCCCCCTCAGGCCCCACGGCGACACGGAGCGGATAGGTGAGAAACTGGAGGGTAAATCCCTTCATGGTGAGCGGCAGACATGCGCAGAATACGGCGGCGAAGACCAGGAGGATCTTGATGAGCGTCCGCCTGAGCTCTTCGAGGTGATCGAGAAACGGCTTCCCTTCGGCCCCGCCTTCAGGCGGCGCTGTCGGGGCCGGATGGTGTGCGCTCATGCGGCGGGGTTTCTTTCTTCTCCTCCCCCTCCTCCTCGTTCATCCCCTTCTTGAACTCCTTGACCCCCTTGCCGATGCTGCGCATCGTCTCGGGCAGGCGCTTCGCCCCAAAGAGGAGCAGGATGATAAACAGGATAACGATGAGCTCGGGCAAGCCCGGCGTCCACAACGCAAGCGGCGTGAGACTCATCAGTCATACCCCCTTTCGCCAGATATCCAGGTCACACCTATGATAACACAGCCTCCCCCGCGCCGTATAAAAGAAGTTGCCCCCGGCAGATGACCGCGGTAGACTGAGGGCCTCCATGCGTGCATGCGCGATTGATATAGGCACCAACTCGGTCCGCCTCCTCGTCGCGGAGATCGCCTCGTGCTGCCGGCTCACACCGCTCGCGACTGCGCTTCGGATCACACGGCTCGGCCAGGGCATCGGCCGGCGCCGCATGATCAGTCCGGAAGCGGCGGAGAGAACGCTCGCGGCGGTCGCCGAATTCCTGGAAACCGCGCGAAGGCACAATGCCGAACGCTGCATCCTCTTCGGCACCGCGGCGATTAGGGAGGCGGAAAACGGCGGTGTGTTCACCGCCTCCGTCCGGGCGCGTACCGGTCATGCCGTCAGGATCCTGAGCGGCGAGGAGGAGGCGATCCTGGCTTACCGCGGGGCTACCCGCGGACTTGTCCCCCACGGTGCAGATGCAGTGGTTATTGATATCGGCGGGGGCAGCGCTGAAATATCATTACAACAGTCTCCCGGAAAACTAGTTGCAAAAAGTGTCCCCATTGGTTGTGTCAGGCTGACCGAGCAATTTTGTCACGCCGACCCGCCGGACACGGGCGAGCTCGACGAGCTAAAAAAACATATCAGCGGCATGCTCGCGCGGGATATCGCGGGCTTTGCGGGTCGCGGCGCGGCGCTCATCGGCGCGGGCGGCACCGTCACCACCGCTGCCGCCATCGCCCTGGGCATGATCCCCTACGACCCCGCCCGCGTCCACGGCTCCACGCTCGCCAGACTCACCGTCTCCAGCCTCGCCGCCCGCCTTGCCGCCATGCCGCTCTCGCAGAGGAAACTGGTCCCCGGTCTCGAGCCGGAACGGGCGGACGTGATCGTTGCGGGGCTCCTGATACTTGATCTGATAATGGATTTTTTATCGGCCGGCAAGCTCACGGTAAGCGACGAGGGAGTTCTGCACGGCGCGTTGCTGGAGATGGCCGGTTCACCCTGAGCCGGCCGCAGCCGCTCACCACTCTCTCAACCCCCTGCTCCTGGGGCTGTATCTCACACACATCCTCACCAGGAAGAGCCCCGCCAGGAAGCCCCCGATATGGGCGAACCAGGCAACCCCGCCCCCGCCGCCCGCCATCAGGAGCTGCATAAGAAACCAGATTCCGAGGAACACACACGCCGGGATTTCGGTAAACGAAATATGAAAACCGAGCGTGACAAGCGTAAGTATCCGCGCGCGCGGATAGAGAACGATGTACGCGCCCATCACCCCCGCGATCGCGCCGCTCGCACCCACCGTGGGGAGTTGTGAGTTGAGGTTGGTGAGCAGATGGACGAGGCCGGCGGCAATACCGCAGATCAGATAGAACAGGAGAAAACGCAGGTGGCCCATCGCGTCTTCGACGTTATTGCCGAAGATCCACAGGAATAGCATGTTGAAGCCGACGTGCAGCAGGCTCCCGTGGAGGAAGATCGACACGAGAAGCGGCGGGATCATCAGGGAGAGGGCGCCCCGGAACCCCCTTACGGGCGTCTCCACCAGCGGGAGATTGCGGTCCGGCCGCAACGGGAGGCGATGCCCGCCGGCGAGCGAGTCCGCAGGTGAAAGGCTGAGCCGGACGCGGTGCGAGAACTCGTAGGGAACGAGGCCGTGCCTGTAGACAAACGCCTGCGCGGCGTAGTCACCCCCGCGCAGGCCGATCGCAGCCTGGTAAAAAAATATCACGACACATGCGGCGATGAGCAGTATGGTCACGACAGGGCGGGTGACGGTGGGATTGAGGTCTCGGATAGGCAGCATAACCTAGTCCA
>JAPLCY010000343.1 GCA_026391995.1 Candidatus Auribacterota bacterium | reverse complement strand
CAAGAAGAAGGCGCTCAAGGGGAAATGCCCCGACTGCGGCACCGGGATGTTCAAGATCACCGGCAAGGCCTGACCGGCCTCGCTATCCCCGGCGCGTTGCAAAGAGATGTGGAACAAGCAGGGTGAGCGATCATTCTGCTTGTTCCCGTTTCGCGCTGTTTACCCTGCCACCGCGAGGTACCCATGGCTGAAGAGCTTGGCTTTGTGATCATCAACCCGTACACGATACGCAAGTCGCGCACGGGCGGGGTGATCGGGAGGCTGCTCTCCCGCAGCAACCTTGACCTGGTCGCCGCCCGGATGTACTCCCCCTCTCGCGAACTGGTCGCCGATTTTCTCGAGGCGATTCCCGTCAACCGCACGCAGAAGAACTGGCAGATCAGGCGCCTCCTGCGGGAATATATCACACTCGAAAAAGGACGGAGGGCTGCTGGACACGGTAATCCCCTGGTCCGCGGGGCAGGCATGCGAGGAGACTACCGTGTTGATCAAGCCGGATATCTTCAGCTCGCAGAGTATCCGGGCGGGCAACGTCATCGACATTTTCTCGAAGGCCGACCTCTACATCATCGGGGCCAAGGTCCTTTGCATGACCGTGGTCCAGGCCGAAAAGTTTTACGGGCCCGTGCGACAGGCGCTGGTGAAGAGGCTGAAGGGTGTGGTGACGGGCAGGGCCACGCTCGCCCTCGAGCGCGAATTCGGCCTGCCGCTCCCCGCGGAAACCGCCGGACATCTCGGCGAGCAGTTGAACCGGCTTGTCGCCGAGGACCAGTTCAACCAGATCGTGCAGTTCATGACGGGGAGGGATGTGCGCACGAGCACGCCTGAGGAGAAGGCCGCCCCCGGCGTGGTGCGCTGTCTGGCGCTTGTCTACCAGGGAATTGACGCCGTCAGCAAGATCCGCGCCATCGTCGGCGCCACCGACCCGCGCAAGGCTGAGGTGGCCACGGTCAGGAAGGAGTTTGGCAGGGATGTCATGGTGAATGCCGCGCACGCCTCGGATTCGCCGGAGAACGCCAGGCGTGAGATGGGGATCATCAATTTCACCGAGGACGACGTGGGGGCAATCATCATGGAGTACCTGCGCAAGGGGTGACAGGCATGGGCGCGTTATCAAAGAATATCAGCGCGGTGGAGCCGTCGCAGACGCTGGCCATCGACAGCACGGCGAAGGCGCTCAGGGCGGAGGGGAAGGATGTCATCGGTTTCGGCGCCGGAGAGCCGGACTTCGACACGCCTGAGAACGTGAAGGAAGCCGCATGTCGGGCGATCGCGCAGGGCTACACCCGGTACACGCCGCCCGCGGGTGATATAAAATTGAGGGAGGCGGTCGCGGCGAAATGCCTGCGCGACAACGGCCTCAGCTACTCGCCCGAGCAAATCGTCATCTCCTGCGGGGCGAAACACGCCCTCTACAACGCCGTGATGGTCCTCTGCAACCCCGGTGACGAGGTAGTCATCATCTCGCCCTACTGGGTCACCTATCCGGCCCAGGTCATCATGGCCGGCGCGACGCCGGTCTACGTCGGGACGGGGCCGGAAAACGGCTACCGGCTCGACGCGGCGAGGCTGCGGAAGGCGGTCACCCCCCGCACCAAGGCGATCATCCTGAACAGCCCAAGCAACCCAACCGGGTGGGTGGCGAGCGACGCCGAGCTAACGGAGATCGCCGAAATCGTGCTTGAGCGCCAACTTTATGTTGTCGCCGACGAGATCTACGAGAAGATCATTTACCCGCCCGCCGCGCACCGCAGCATCGCATCGCTGGGCGAGGATATCAAGGAGCGGACGGTGGTGATCAACGGCGTGTCGAAGTCTCACGCGATGACCGGCTGGCGCATCGGTTGGCTCGCCGCGCCGCCGGATGTGGCGAAGCTCTCCTCGCGGCTCCAGAGTCACTGCACTTCGAATCCGACCTCGATCGCCCAGGCCGCCGCGATCGAGGCCCTCAACGGCGACCAGGGGTTCACGGCGATGATGACGGGGCGCTTCCTCGATCGGCGCGACTACCTCCTCCGCCGGTTGAACGCGATGCCCGGGGTCTCCTGCTACGTGCCGCAGGGAACGTTCTATGCATTCCCGGAGATTGCCGGCACGGGAATCGGCTCCGACGCCTTTGCCTCCGAGCTCCTCGAGAAGGCCCTGGTGGCCGTGGTCCCCGGGCGGGCATTCGGCCGCGACAGCGCCATCCGCCTCTCTTTTGCGACCTCCATGGACAACATCCGCAACGGCATGGATCGCATCGAGCGATTCTTGAAGGAGAGGGCGTAGCCCGCCCCGTCCCCGATGCCTGAGAAAATCTCTATTGCACATGACGGCGCGCTCCGCGTCCCCGAGATGCCGGTCATCCCCTTCATCGAGGGAGATGGCGTCGGTCCCGAGATATGGCGGGCGGCGCGGGCGGTCATTGACGCCGCGGTGACACACGCCTATCGCGGGTCGCGCGCGATTTCATGGACGGAGCTCTATGCCGGGGAAAAGGCCGCCCGGCAGCCCGGCGGAGAGCTTCTTCCGGGGCGCACGCTCGAAGGGATCGCCGAGCACCTGGTCGCGATCAAGGGTCCCCTTACCACCCCCGTCGGGGGCGGCCACCGCTCGCTCAACGTCGCCATGCGGCAGCAGCTCGACCTCTATGCCTGCGTGAGGCCGGTGCGTTATTTTCAGGGCACCCCCTCGCCGATGAGGAATCCCGAGAAGCTCGATGTCGTCATCTTCCGCGAGAATACCGAGGACGTCTACGCGGGGATTGAATGGCAGGCGGGGAGCCCGGAGGCCAAAGAGGTCGCGGGTTTCCTCGTGACGCGTTTCGGCGCCCGCCTCCCGGAGCGGTGCGGCATCGGCGTCAAGCCGATTTCGGAGGCCGGCAGCAAGCGCCTGGTGCGGATGGCGGTGCGCTACGCCCTTGCCCATACACGCAGGAGCGTGACCCTCGTCCACAAGGGGAACATCATGAAATGGACTGAGGGGGCGTTCATGGAGTGGGGCTATGAGGTGGCGGCTGAGTTCCCGGGGCTGGTGGCGAGGGAAGGGGAGCCCGGCGAGGGGAGGGTGATAATGAAGGACCGGATCGCCGATTCCATGTTCCAGCAGCTCCTACTCAGGCCCGATGAGTATGACGTGATCGCCACCACGAACCTGTACGGCGACTATCTCTCTGACGCCTGCGCAGCCCAGGTGGGCGGCCTGGGCATGGCCCCTGGCGCCAACATTGGTGACCGCGTGGCGGTGTTCGAGGCAACGCACGGGAGCGCGCCCAGGCACGCGGGACACGACCGCGTCAACCCCGCTTCCCTGATCCTCTCCGGTGCCATGATGCTCGAGCATATCGGCTGGCGGGAGGCGGCGGCGGCGATCGCCGGAGCGCTGCAGAAAACCATTCTGGCAAAGACCGTCACCTATGATCTTGCGCGCCAGCTCCCGGGGGCCCGCCAGCTCGCGTGCAGCGAATTCGCAGGCGCAATCATCGAAAACCTCACCCGCTGAACTATATCTCCGTAAAATATTGCAGGGCAATATAATACAATAATACCTATTTTGCCGCCGACCGCCATTTCCATTTCCCATTTCCATTTCCTGTTGACACCGCTGTAGATTTACTATAATGTGTATTGGTGTGGGAGATTGTCCTGAAGAGTGGGCGCGCCCCCACTCTTTTTTTTGGGCCGTTTCCGGCCGTGTGTCAGGGCGGCATGGCGTCTTTTTTTGTGAAAATAAAGTGTCTTTGCGCGCGGGAGCGCGCAGGGGGATATAATGAATGGCGAACTTTTAGCCGTGTTTGAATATCTTGAACGCGAACGCGGGATCAGCCGCGACGTGTTGATAGAGACCGTCGAAAGCTCGCTCCTCTCGGCCGCGAAGAAGCACGCCGGGCAGGTGCAGAACCTCACCGTTGCAATTGACAGGGAGACGGGGAAGATCAGGGCATTATGCGACATGCTGGTCGTGGACCGGGTTTCCGCCGAGGAGCATGAGCTGAGTCTCGAGGACGCCCTGAAGATCGCCCCCAGTGCGAAGGTCGGCGACACCGTCCACAAGGAGATCATGGCCCGCGAACTCGGGCGCATCGCCGCCCAGACCGCCAAGCAGGTCATCATCCAGCGCATACGCGAGGCGGAGCATAAGATCGTCTACACCGAGTACAAGGACAGGGCCGGCGATATCATTACCGGCGCCGTGAGGCGCTACGAACGCGGCAATGTCATCCTCGACCTGGGAAAGGCCGAGGCGGTGCTCACCACGAAGGAGCAATGCCCGCGCGAGAGCTACGGCGTGGGGCGGCGGCTGCGTGTCTATGTGGTGGAGGTCAATGAGGGCGCGAAGGGCCCGGAGATCATTGTCTCGAGGAGTCACCCCGATTTCGTCAAGAGGCTTTTTGAGATCGAGGTCCCCGAGATCAGCGAAGGGACGGTCACGATCAAGGCGGTTGCCCGCGACCCGGGTTACCGCACCAAGATAGCCGTCAGCACAAAGTCAGAGAAGGTTGATCCGGTGGGCGCCTGCGTGGGCATGCGGGGAGCGCGGGTGAAGGACATTGTCCGCGAGCTTAATGGCGAGCGGGTGGACATCATCCGTTGGCATGAGGACATCACCGTGTTCATCACCAATGCCCTGAGCCCCGGAAAGCTGAAAGAGGTGCGCCTGGTCGGCGAGAAGAGGGCGGAGATTATTGTGGATGACGACCAGTTCTCTCTTGCCGTCGGCAAGAAGGGGCAGGGGATCCGCCTGATCTCGAATCTGACCGGCTGGTCGGTTGATATCAAGAAGGCAAGCGACCTTGAGCGGGAGGGGAAAGAGGCCGGGATCCCGCTTGCGAAGATCGAAGGGATCGGCGCGAAGACGGCGCGGATTCTCAAAGAGGGGGGCTATAAAACGCTCGGGGCATTGAGAATGGCCACGGCCGAGGAATTGGTCAAGCTTCCCGGTATCGGGGAGAAGACCGTCGAGAAGATCATGCACGCCGCGGCATCGTTCAGGGACGGCCGTGAAGAGAAGGCCGCGCCCCCCGTGAGTGCGAAGGACGAAGAGGCAGCGCCCGCGCCGGAAGCGGGTGGGACGGTGCCGGATGATGAGGCCGCTTCCCCAGTTGATGAGGCCGCTGCTCCGGTTGATGAGACCGCTGCCCCGGGCGAAGAGACCGTTGCTCCGAGCGAAGAGACAGCTGCCCCGGTTGATGAGACCGCTGCC
>JAPLCY010000063.1 GCA_026391995.1 Candidatus Auribacterota bacterium | reverse complement strand
TCTGAGTCGGCGTTTCGGTTGGCGTCTCTGTCGGCGTTTGAGTGGGTGTTTCTGTCGGGGTCTCTGTAGGTGTTTCAGTCGGCGTGGGCGTAATGGTCGGCGTTTCGGTTGGCGTATTTGTGGGCGTCGGAGTTATCGTGGGCGTATTTGTGGGCGTGATGGTCGGAGTGGCCGTCGGTTCGGTTAACGTAAGAGTGATCGTAATGCCGGCAGTCGTAGCCGATTCCGCACAATAGGGGAGCATAACGACCCCCAGCATAAGCAGAGTTCCGAGCAGGCTCTTTACTCCACTAAAACTAATAAGCCCTTTCATCCTTTAACCTTTTCGAGCCTTTCACAAAACTTCTGATTTCTTGGATTTCAAGCTATTACTGGAGTTTTGCGCCCCACCCTTTCGGATGGTTTGCCTTGATCAGTTAGGCCTGCTTGCCATTATGATCGATAGTTTTTCTCCGGCAGCATCTGTTCCTTAGGCCATTGGTAGTAATAGTGTCGCGTGAGGTTATGGGGTTGTCAAGGGGGAGTGAAAATAATTATTCCAGCCCCCCGGTGAATGCGCCGGGAGATGTAATGGCAAGGGGATGAAGGAGATAGGGTGAAGGAAGTGTTTCAGGCTACCGCGCCGCGCCCTTGTGGAGCATATGCTGACACATGATGCCAAAAGGGCGGAACACAGGGCAGCGCGGGTATCGGCCCAGGCGGGCGCATGAGATGGCAGTAGAGCGTGCTCGTCGTTCGAGTTTTTCGCACGTTTATCGAAGAGATTCGCAGGGATGTTGAGAAGCGTATCCGCATTATTCGTGGGAGCGTGGGACCAACGAGAACACGAACGGCCCGATCCGCCGATTGCACCCGAAGCGATCATCGTTCGCAACCATCGGCAACCCGGAGCTGGCCAGAATTGATCGGTACTTGAACGACCGCCCGAGGAAATGTTTGGGGTGGCGCACGCCCCGCAACTAAGGTCTTACTCCTCCCGACCCTGGGGCTGGTCGCCCACCGGCCTTCCCGTCCGCTCGTTCTGGATGCGGACCGTCTCGATGTGGAAGTCTTCTCTCGGCTCGAACGACACTGCCCCCCTGAACTGTTTTTCGAGCTCTCTCACCGCCTCGCGGTCCTCCCCCTCGAGCCGCTTGATCACGTTCGGGTGGGCCAGGATGCGGAGGGGCATCCTGCGGAAATGCCGGTTCTTGCGCAGCGCCAGCTTGATGAGCCGCTGCGCCTCGATGCTCATGCTCTCGACCGATTTCACCCTGCCGAAACCGCCGCAGTAGGGGCAGCCCTCGTACACCGCCTCGCTGAGGCTCTCCTTGACGCGTTCGCGGGTCATCTGGAGGATGCCGAGCGGCGAGATCGGGAAGATGTTGGTCTTGGCCTTGTCGCGCTTCACCGCCTTCTCCATCGCCTTCTCGACCATCCGCTGGTGGCGCCGCTGGCGCATGTCGATGAAATCGATGATGATGATCCCGCCGATATTCCTGAGCCTGATCTGGCGCGATGCCTCATCGGCGGCCTGGAGGTTCGTCTCGAGGATCGTGTCGTCGAGGTTCTTCTTGTCCAGGCAGCGGCCGCTGTTCACGTCGATAACCACCATCGCCTCCGTCTGCTCGATGACGATGTAGCCGCCGCACTTGAGCCAGACCTTTCGCCGCTGCGCCTTCTCGATCTCCTTGTCGATCCCGTAACAGTCGAAGATATGCTCGCGCCCGCCGTGGTAAGATATCTTCGCCTCCATGTTCGGCATGAGGGCGGTGACAAAGCGCTGGACGTTCTGGTACTCGTCCTTCGAGTCGACAACGATTGTGCTCACATCCTCCGTGAGCAGGTCGCGGAGGACCCGCAGGATGAGGCTGAGTTCCTCGTGGATCAGGGAGGGGCAGGGCGCCGCGGTTATCTGCCGCTGGATCCCCTGCCATAGATCGACGAGGTAGCGGATGTCCTTCTCGAACTCCTCCTGGGTCGCTCCCTGACCGACGGTCCTGACAATGAAGCCCATGTCCTTGGGAATGCTGAGCTGCTTCAGGATGGTCCGCAGGCGCCGGCGCTCTGCGAAGTCGGCGATGCGGCGCGAGATGCCGATCTGACGGGCACCCGGCATCATGACGAGGTGGCGGCCGGCGATGGAGATATTGCTGGAGAGGCGTACCCCTTTGGTGCCGATCGGCTCCTTGATGATCTGGACAAGGACCTCCTGGCCATTCTGGAGTATCTTGTCGATCGACTCGCGCTTTTGGTCCTTGCCGGTGACGCCGAGCCCTTCGACATCTTCGCCCGCGATCTCGCGGCAGGCGGACACCTCGTTGGTGATATCGGATACGTGCAAGAATCCGTTCTTGCCGAAACCTATGTCAACGAACGCCGCCTGTATCGCAGGCAGCACGTTGCGCACGATCCCCTTGTAAATATTCCCGACGAGCGTCTTTTCCTGCATCCGCTCGATCAGGAGTTCCTGGAGCTTGTTGTCCTCCAGAATGCCCACGCGCGTCTCGCGGGGTTCGACACTGATGATGATCTGTCTGTCCATTACGCAAAGTCCTTTTCTGACCGCCGGGCATGGGGCGCGGCGCGGGGCAGTAGTCGATAAAAATTATGCCGTAGCTCACTGTGTCCTCCGCGTGTCCCCGTCCGCCCGTGGCGGCCTTGTGCGTGAATCCGTCCTGCTCGAGAAAAGCGCGGTGCGCGTGACCGGTTGCTGCTTTACACGCTCCCCGGGCCAGCCCAGCACCGCCTCAAGCAACTCGTAGGGGTTGCAGGTCCCCCCGACTCCCACCGAGACCGTGCAGCGCAGGATGACCGTTCCGTCGGCCTGATCCTCAACCGAGAGCGCATGCACCAAGGGCCGTATGTCTTTGACGCGCTCTCCGCCCTGCCTGGTTGTTCGGCTTATCAGATTGACCGCGGCGCGTGCGGCCTCCACTCGCGCCCTCACCTCAGCTCCGTACTCCGGCTCAAACTCCACTTCATAGGCGGCACGATCAATGGTTGCGCAGAGCGACGCCGCCGTGTCGGGAACCGCCTTCAATCCCCTGACCCCTATCCCCCCGGGCAAGGATCCCTGAAGCCGCTCCGCAGTGAGCGCTTCCCCCTGGCCTTGAACAAGGGCTACATCGAGGAGCTCCTCCCTGCCCGCGACCCCGACGGGGAGCGGAGGGCCGAACGACATAACCGGGTGGGGTGAAAAGCCTTTTGACACCGCTACCTGTACGCCCGCCCTTCGAAACGCCCTCTGCCAGAGCCTGATGATATCCAGGTGGGAGATAAACTTTATTAATCCTTCCTTAGAGTACGTCACCCGATGCATGGATATAAGATGGTATCCCAAACAACTCTCATGAGCAAGCTTAAATTACCCGTCCTCAAAGAGGGTCAGAAAACAACCCCGGGCCCCGCCCTCACGTACGGTTCATCATGCGCCGTACCAGCATCGTCATTCCCCATCCCCAACTCCACATAACCAGGATCGGGTCGAGGAGATAGTCCCAGAGATTGTCGGATTCGAGGAGCCGGAGACTATAGGCGGCCACCACCGCCAGCACGCAGCCGGCCGCCATGGGCTGTCCCGCCATCCATCCAGACAGCACCCATGCCAGCAGGAGTGCAAGTATCCACAGGGGACGAAAACCCGCCTCGTAAATCCCCGCGGGAAGGATGCTCATGCCGGTGGCATAGAGGATTGTCCCGAGGACGCAGACCGGCACAAAGAGGAACGCCCTATCCCGCGAGGTGATAAACCCCCTTCCGGTGAGGGCGGCCAGGACGACGCCCGCCAGGAGCAGGGAGGTGGTCACGCTCAATTCTCCCAGGAGGCCGTACGGATACGCGTAGAGGGGCATCCCCCGGACGGGAATAAGGAGCACCGCCCCGCAGATTGCCATGGCTGCAATTCTCGTCCATGGGGCGAAGCGCCAGATTCTCAGGGCGTATACTGTCCCCGCCGCGAGGAGCATGTATATTCCCGCGAAGCCATACGGCTGAATGACGCAATTGCCGCTCATCCCCTCCCCTGCAACCATGCCTCGTTGAAGATCACGTGCTTTATACGTTTTCGATGCCAGGTATAGAGCAGGTGATAGATCCCGTCATCCGACCGGACGATGAACGGATAGGAAAATCCCCGCGTCTCTCCCTCTTCCTCGGCAATCCCCTGCTCGAAGGCGTGCACGACCCGCCATGTCGCCCCGTCATCGGAGGAAATCGCCAGGGACAGGTCATCCCTGTCAATCTCCATGTTGTTGAACGCAAGTAACAGGGCGCCAGCGGTGGTACGTATCGCCGCAACGGCGGCATCGGGATTCGGCAAAGGCATGCCCTCAGGCTCCGACCATGTCCTGCCACCGTCGGCACTCAAGCAGCGGAGGATGCACCGTGTCGGCTCGCCGCTGTTGCGCAGAAAGGCGATGAGGCGCTCGCCATCGAGCGCCACAATGGCCGGCTGGAGAAGCACCCGGTCCCACGAGAGGCGAGAGGCCGCGATCAGCGATCCATCATGGCCGATCCTGATGAGCCCGCCGTACTTGCCGAAGAGCTCGTGGTAGACGGGGAGGCCTATCGAGCCGTCCGCGTAGAGGAAAGGCGCCCCCCTGACGAGTGTCCCCTTGTTGAGGAAGGGGCTGGTGACAAGCCGCCGTGGTGTACTCCAGCTGCGGCCCCCGTCGTTTGAAACACGGGCATTGATCGCGCTCCCGGACCAGCCGCCCATAGAAATGCTCACGTAAAAGAGCCATACCCTTCCGCGAGCATCTTTGCAGAGAACGGCGTTCCCGAGTTTTCGCACACACCTGCCGAGGTCGCGCCCGGTCTCGCCGGCGTCCGCGCAAGGCCACGACTCTCCCCAGCTCGACGTGCGCGCGTCATACCGGGCGGCGTAAATGGCCACGTCGGTCGCGCCCTCACGGCTGCCGCCGTACCACGCCGCGAGGAGGTTACCGTCATCCAGCGAGACGGCGCTCGCACAATGGACAACGGGGCTTTGCTCGTCGGCCTGGACAAACCCCTCCATATAGAGGGGGCGCACCGTCCCGGCGAGGCCGGCCGTGCCGGGCACTGTGACACGCCATGTCAGGGGCAATGCCGCCTCACGGATGGCGGGCAGGAAGACCACCGTGAGCGCTGTGACGAACCCGGCGTGACGGAGGACGCGCGTACGGGCCATTTTCTTTTATTCCCCTTTCAGACCCAGCGCCCGGAGCGCCCCGCGGAACTCTTCGATATCAACACGCGTATTCCTGCACGGGCCCTCCGGCCTGCTATTTGCGATGCACACCACCGGCAGGGAGGTGATCGCTCGTAATCCGTCCACCAGTTCCCGTTCGCACGCAATGGCGATCACCGCTGAGGGGGAGAGCCGGTTGACCAGTTCGCGCGCCAGGCTTCCGCCCGTCACAACCGCCATCTGCACACGGTGCGTCTCCTTGAGACTCACAAGCCCGGCGATATCACAGCGGCCGCAGCGGCGGCACATGGCGACGTCCTCGATCACACGTGCCTGGCATTCGCCGTTCTGTAGGCACCGCGGAAGGAGCACCAGGAGCCTGGCTGCCTCTCCCCCCCTGATCCCCGCGGTGGAGAGCCGGTTGCTCAGCGCCAGGTATGACGCGGCAACCCGGTCCCGCGACATGCCCCCTACCCTCCCTGCAACGGCGGCGGCGGGAAAGAGCCACCTGAACCACATCCTCCGCATGGCAACGGGTAATATATTCCACGACGCCCCGCACAGATCGAGGAGAAGCGCCGCATAGCCTGCGAGGATAAGGCCGATGATCACCCGCCACGCAATCCGGCTGTCGGGCGTGTCGTGCGGCAGTATGCACAGGATTACTATCGCCGGCAGCACCGCGGTGATCGTGTGCGCAATCCCCGCAAGGACCAGATAGCGCTGCGGGCCACATGTCGTCATCGTCATTGTTGCTTCCCCTTCCCCGCCTCTACTTCCCTGATCCATTCCCGCACCTCCGCCGCGTCGCCTGCATCCGGCCTGCATTTCAGATACTCCTTCAGGTGGACGGCCGCTTTCTCCGGGCGCTCCGCGTGCAGTCTCAATATCTGGGCGAGATTGTAGTGCGCGTCGGCGTCGTCGGGCGCGATCCTGAGTGTCTCCTCGTACTCCTGAATGGCGTCGCCATAGTCGCGTTTCTCGGCGAGGAGGCGCGCGAGTTGGAAATGCGCCTCCGCGAAGTTGTTATCCTTGCGTATCGCCTCGCGGAGGAGATCCTCCGCCTTTTGCCCCCGCCCCAGCCGGCTATAACAGAGACCAAGGTTATACGCCGCGACCTTCATGCCGGGATCAAGCCCGTACGCTTTTTCGAACGCCGCGGTGGCATCAGCCAATCTCCCGATTTTTTCGAACACGTTCCCGAGGTCAAACCACGCCGATGCCTGATCCGGCGCGAGGGTAAGCGCCGTGCGGTAGTAGGTGATGCACGCCTCGGCGGGAAATCCCTCACCATATCGTTCCCCCTTCGCGTACTCCTTGATGCGCGCCATCCCGAGATATGCCTCGGTGGAGCCGTGATCTTTCCCGATCACCCCGCGATAGAGCCGCTCGGCGCCGGCGCGATCGCCCTTTTCCATGAGCCCCCTCGCCCCGGTGAGGAGCGCTTCCTCGGAATCCCCCTCGCTTAAGGGCGCTGCAGCCAGCGGGGACGCCGCCGTCGTTGCGTGCGGCGCGGGCGACACGGCCGCGGGCGCCCTTGTCATCGCCCCGCCCTTCGTCTCCAGCACCATGCCAAGCGTATAGCGCCCCCCGTCGATATTCGGGTTGAGTTCGATCGCCTTCCTGAGATAATTCTCCGCGGAATCCAATTCTCCGAGCTCGGCGCATATGATGCCGCTGTTGAGCAGCGCTTCGGCAGAGCGCGGATTCAGGGCGATCGCGCCCCTGAACTCGGCCAGCGCCTTCCGCCGCATCGAGAGCTGGCGGTAGCAGTAGCCGAGATTATTTCGCATCGCAAACGATTCCTTTTCCCCGGCGAGGGCCTTTTCAAACTCTCCCGCGGCCTCCTGCCACATCCCCTTTCTCGCGTATACCATTCCCAGATGCTGCCTGATCGCCGGTTCGAGGGCGCTGCCCTTCTTCTCCGCCTCGGCTCCGGCTGCCGCCCGCCGGTAGGAGTCGAGGGCCTGGTTAAGATCGCCGAGTTTTTCATAACAGAAGCCGAGCCGGTAGTACATCTCGTCATCCGCGATGCCGGTGAGGATCGCCTTCTTCAGGTCCGAGGCCGCCGCCGCGTAATCCCTGTCGTATGCGCGCGGCGCCGGTTCCACCTCGGGGTCTATAAGCCGGTACTTCTGGTCCCAGCGGACGAGGAATTCCGTGAGGGGCTCTCCCGCGGGGGGGCCTCCATGGCAGAGCGACGCCAGCGCCATCAGGCCGAGCAGGCACAGGCGGAAACGCCATACGGGTATCATGAGCGGGACTCCTGAACAGGGGTGGAATTATAGCACAGACGCTACGCTGATGAGGGATGGATTATGCGGCTTACACTCAGCGGACGGCAAGCCTCGCCTTGTTGCGTTCAAAGAGTTTCGGGCCGATCCCCGGCACCTTCTGTATCTCCTCAATCGTGCGGAAGCCGCCGTTGGCCTCCCGGTAGCCTACGATCATCTCTGCCTTCTTGCTGCCTATCCCGCTCAGCGCTTCGAGCTCCTCAGCGGAGGCGCTATTGATATTGATTGGTCCCCCCTCGCCGCTCGCGCACGCCGGAGAAGACGGCGCGCGTTTCGCGTGCCGCGAGTCTGCGGCCCCGTCAGGGCGCTCTCCCTCCCCCGATACGATTGCACACTGCTCGATATCGCACAGATCGATGCCCCTTCCGTCGCTCCGGAGAACGATTCCCTCCCTCCCGTGTCTGGGGGAAGCGACCGCCTTCAATGCCGCGGCCCCGCCGTGGAAGAGCAATTCCGAGACGCCAGGCCTCGCGGTGAGCCCCGGTATTTCGGGGGCGCCTCGCGCGCGCAGCGATGAGGACAATAGGAACGAGTTGCCCCCGTGCACCAGGCAGAGCGTCAATCCATCGTCCCCTCCCGACGAGTGCGCGAATGACGCCAGCCGCATGAGATAGCAGCGCGCCGCCCCGAGCGAAAAATTGTCCATGCCGCGCACTACCTTATACGATACACTGCCGGTTCTCAACAATTCCAGGAACCGGCCGTAGCGGGGGGCGTCGGCGCGGAACCCCGGGTCATAGAGTTGTCCGACCGGTACGTTCTTCATCAACCCGATGATACACTGCATGCACACATCATCGGGAATCCCGCCCACCACGACCTCGAGCCGCAGGATGGAGTGACGCGCCAGAAGGCGGGTAATCGCCTCGACGGTGTTCGCCCCACCCCCGGCGTAGAGCAATGCCGCCCCCCCGGGGGCATACACAAGAAACGAGCAGCGCCCGTTCGCGTCATCAGTACAGACAATCCGGAGATCCTGCGGTGAATCTATTCTCCTGCATGCCGCGCCGCAGCCCGGACACCGTGCCTCGCGCAACCCGGGCGGAACCCGGAACGCCCCGCCGCAACTCCAGCACTGCACTGTCACCACGACGGGTTCCTGCCCAGGTTCGGGGATAGCAGGTGTACACACCGGGGCATACAGGGCCGCACACAGCACGACGAGCACACGCATTCCTCGCGGATGCGTGAGATGCATGAAATGCCTGCCTTTTTGACCGGACAGGATCAGGAGACGCGAATCTGATATGCGCAAGCGGCATGCCGTAATGCAGCTGGTGGAAGCGGCTGCGGATGGTTCTTAATATCTTGTGCGAGAGAGTACTGTGGATTACCAGCGGATTGTCGGATGTCCCGCGCCGAGCGTGAATGTGTCAATGCGGGTTGCTATCGTCAACGGATGTTGCCATTTTTATCCGGCGGTCTCTCCATGAAATAGCTTCTCTCGTAAATCTGCGCGACGTGGAGGACTGCGGTGTCCATCCCGTGCCGCGCGAGCTGGTCCTGGAGCTGGAGCATGCAGCCGGGGCACGCCGTGGCGACCGAGCCCGCGCCGCTCTCCCTGATCGCCCGGACCTTTCTATCGCCGAGTGCGCATGAGACATCGTAGTGCGAGATGCTGAACGATCCCCCGAGCCCGCAGCACTCGCCCGCGGCCGCCATCTCGACAAAGCGGCAGCTCTGCCTGAGCAGCTCGCGCGGCGGTTCCGCCACACCCCTCCCCCACCGGAGGTGGCACGGATCGTGGTAAGTCACCGTTTCATCAAGCGGGATATTGCTGTAGCCGAGGAATCGCTGTATGAACTCCGTAATGTCGTATACCTTGGCAGCCAGCGCACCACCCTCCGGGAGGAGCATGGGATAATCGCGCTTCACGGTGAGACCGCACGACGCGCAGCCGAAAACCACCGCGTCCACCTTGTCGGGCTCGAGGCAGGCGATGTTCCTGCGGGCGAGCACCGTCGCCGCCTCCCGGTCGCCCTGGGCCAGGACCGGCGCGCCGCAGCAGAGCTGCGTGCGTGGCATGATGATATCGACGCCATGCGCCTCGAGGATCTTGATGATCGAGGCGATCACCTCCGGGTACACGTAGTTCAGAAGGCAACCCGTAAAAAGCGACACCTTCATCTCCCCCCTCCCCTTCACAAGCTCGGGGAGCGCTCGCAGCGCGGGGCGGCGGGCAAGGTGCGGGATGGATCTGCGCCCCTTGTAAAGCAGTGGCAGGTGTCGGATCGGCCGCGCGGCGTGTCCCGGCAGGAGCCGCTGGAGCACGGAGGCGAGGCGCACGACGCGGTCATACACCCGGCGGCGAGGGAGGATCCGCCGGAAAAAGAACCGGGCAAAACGTTTCACCCCCCTCTCCTGCGCGAGCATGAATTTGGCTTGCTGGATTATGAAATCAACACGGACACCGCTCGGGCATGCATCCATGCAGCGGGTACACCCGTAGCAGCTCGCGAGGATCTCCCTGGCGTAACGTGTGGGGACGGAGTTCCCCGCCAGGATCCCCTCGAGGAGACTGATCCGGCCCCGCGCGACCCTTGTCTCATCCCTGGCGACGACAAAGGTGGGGCATACCGAACGGCACTTGCCGCACTTTGCGCATCGTGCAATTTCC
>JAPLCY010000026.1 GCA_026391995.1 Candidatus Auribacterota bacterium | reverse complement strand
TAGAGCAGCGGAATCATAATCCGCGTGTCGTAGGTTCGACTCCTACCACCGCCACCATGTTTATTCGGTCAGTTGAGGTTAGATTATCAACAGAGATAGCGGGGCGAGCTTGTCCTGCGTCGCGTATGCGACGAAGGGAATCCCTGCACCGCCACCATAACTACAGCAACGAAAGTGTAAGGTTTAAAGTTGGAAGTAGCTACAATAGCGAAAGTTTAAAGTGTAAAGTGTAAAACCGAAAGCGAAAAGTTATCCACACCCGTAAGGCACCCTTTCCCTCGGGCCTGCTGGCAGGCAGGGACACTGAGTCCCCCTCTCTCGACCCCTGAGGGCTTCGGGACCAAAGGGCAGGACGAATGTGAAGGGTGCCCTACGAATGCAATTGGGAAGAGTGCATTCAGGTGCATTGCGAGTGACACAGGGGAGACACATGCACACGCCTGTTCGTGACACGTTCCTTGTCTTCGGCGCTCCGCTCATCGAGGAACCGGAGATCCGGGAGGTCGTGGATGTCCTTCGCTCCGGCTGGGTCTCCACCGGCCCGCGGGTGGGGAAGTTCGAAGAGATGTTCCGCGACTACACCGGGGCGAGGCATGCCCGCTCCCTCTCCTCCTGCACCGCGGCGCTCCACCTCTCCATGATCGTCTCCGGCGTGAGGGCGGGGGACGAGGTGATCACCTCGCCGATGACCTTCGCCGCTACCGCCAACGTCATCACGCATGTCGGGGCCGTGCCGGTCTTCGCCGACGTCGACCGGCGCACCATGAATATCGACCCTGCCGAGATCAGGAAGAAGATCACCCCCAGGACGAAGGCGATCATACCGGTCCACTTCGCGGGGCGCCCATGCGCGATGGACGAGATAATGGCGATCGCCCGCGAGCGGAGGCTCGTCGTGATCGAGGACGCGGCGCACGCCATCGAGACGGTCTACAGGGGGAAGAAGGTCGGCCACATCGGGGACCTCACCTGCTTCAGCTTTTACGTCACCAAGAACATCATCACCGGCGAGGGGGGGATGGTGACGACCGACAACGAAGACTGGGCGGCCCGGATCGAGATGTACGGACTCCACGGGATGAGCAAGGGGGCGTGGCGCCGCTACACCGACGACGGTTTCAAGCACTACCAGGTGGTCTACCCCGGCTACAAGTACAACATGACCGACATGCAGGCTGCCCTCGGGATCCATCAGCTGCCCCGGATCGAGCGCTACCTCCGCCGCCGCGAGGAGATCTGGCGCCGCTACGACGAGGCGTTCAAAGGCCTTCCGCTCACGACCCCCGCACCCCCCGACCCCGACACTGTCCACGCGCGGCACCTCTACACGCCGCTCATCGACATCGACCGGATCGGGCGGAGCCGCGACGAGATCCAGGCTGCGCTTCACCGTGAGAACATCGGCACGGGGATCCACTTCATGAGCGTACACCTCCACGACTATTACCGGCGGACGTACGGCCATGCGCGGGGGGATTTTCCGAACGCGGAATACATATCCGACCGCACGATCTCGCTTCCCCTCTCGGCGAAGCTGGCGGACGGGGACGTCGGGGACGTGATCGCGGCGGTGCGGAAGGTTCTCAGCTGAGCCAGGCGTGGAATGTGTACCTGGCGCGGGCGTACTCGCAATTAAGCTTCTGGTAGATCCGTACGATGTTCACGTTATTGAGCTGGGTCTCCATGTCCGCCATGTCGTGGCGGGGGATCTGGTAGCGAATGGACGTTTCCAGGAGCGTCAGGTAGGCACCCAGCCCCTCGCTCGTGCAGCCGCCGAGCCCGCCGCCGAACGCCCTCACGCCGGTAGATTCCAGGATATCCCGGTTGGTTTTGTAGCCGAGGAATCCCACGATCTTCCCCTTCCGCTCGGCAAGCATGACATACAAGTCGCTCGCGCCAACGAGTAATTTCTCCGTCCACTGCTGGTAGAGGTAATCGCACTTCTCCTTGGGCAAGTGCGGGTCGGCGTGGTAGCGCCCGAAGTAGCCGCGGTATGCCTCGCGCGCGACCTCGAGTACCGTGTCACGGTCCTCCGGCCTGTAAAGGCGGGTGGTGAAGATGGGTTTGAAATGGCCGAGCTCTCCCCTGGCGGGAAGGTGTATGTAGGTCACGATGGTGTCCACCAGATAAAATCCCTTCGCCTCCAGAACATGGACCAGTGCCAGGTCATCGGTGTCGACCCGGATGTTGAGATGCGAATAACCGTTCTGACGGCAGGCATCGAGCACCGCTTCCACCAGGCGGCGGTTGATCTCGTGCGACCCGGCTGGACTCCGGTGGGCGAAGAACGGGATCTGCCCCATACGTATACCAAAGATGGACGAGTCCCAGGGAAGCGGGCGAACCGCGGTGACGGCGGCGATCTCATCCCCCTCTCCTGCCACCCATGCCTCTCCGTCCCCGAGACTCCTATCCAGCAGATGGCACAGGTACGCCACCTGCTTATCACGGTTGATGATCCTGTAGCGCCGGAGGTCATTGTAGGGGTAGGCATTGAAGAGGGAGGTTACCCTCTCCCTGTCCCCGGCGGCATACGGGCGTGCAAATAATCCGGCCATCTCACTCTCCTTTTGCCGCATGAACGGTCCTGACCGTGTAGAGGGGGCGCCCGTTCTGCCTGCGGTAGATCCTGATGATGAATTCGCCTAAAAAACCAAGGATCATGAGCTGCAGCCCGCCACCGGCGGCGAGGACGATGAGGGCCTGCGTCCGGCTGTCGAGCGGGACGCCTGACAGGAACCTGAGGGCGATGTAGCCCAGGCCGGCCAGCATGCCGACGACGAAGAGCGCGGTTCCCAGCAGGCTCACCTTCTGGAATGGCCTGCGGCTGAAGTTCGTGATGAAGTCGAGCGCGAGCTCAAAGAGGTCCAGGATCCCGTAGCCCGACCTGCCCCCGATCCTCGGCTGGTGCGGGAGATCGACCTCGCCCACGGAGCGGGCGAGCCGCACCGCGAGCGGTTTCAGGAACCGCCGCATCTCCCCGTAGCGCAGGCACGCCTTCGCGACCGGCTTCCTCATGGCGACGGTGGGGCAGCCCCAGTCGCGGAGGCGGACGCCGGTGATGTGGTTGACGAGCATGTTAAATACGCGGGAGGGGAGCGTGCGCTTGAAGAACGGGTCCGTGCGCCCGATGCGGACGCCGCTCACAAGGTCGTGTCCTTGCCGGATCGCGTCGAGGAGAACCGGGATGGCGTCAGGCGATATCTGCAGGTCGGAGTCGAGCGTCACGATGACATCGCCCCCCGCTGCCTCGAACCCGGCGCAGTAGGCCGCGTGCTGGCCATAGTTCCGGTCGAGCTCCACGACCTTCACGCGGGGATCGCGCCCGCAGAGGGGCAGGAGAATGGCGAGGGTGCTGTCGCTGCTCCCGTCGTCGACAAACAGAAGCTCATAATCCCGGAAAAGAGTTTCCTGCGACTTCTCAAGGGCACTGTGCACAGAGCGATAGCAGTGCTCTACAATCTCTGCGTCATTATAAAGTGGTATGACAACTGATATTTTCTGCTCATTCATAAATGGCCCATGAAATGACAACCGCCGTCCGTTTCCCCGTCCCGGCAATATGATAGTACATAGTGGTCATGTGGGCAATTCTAATGCCATGCGCTACGTTGTGGATAACTTTCACTATTCTATCAGTATAACTGAGACTGTACCGCCGTCAACGGACCCCCGCCTCGCGGCAGCGGGTGCGGTAGCGCACGACCTCGGCGTCGCCCTCCCGGAGAAGGCGCTCGAGATGGCGCAGGTCGACACAGGCGCCGCGCTGGATCTGCCGCCGGGCCGAGAGGGCATGCGAAAGGCGGGGGATCGCGGACGAGATGCCGCCGAGGAGTGGGCCCGCCTGGGAGCCCTTGAGGAACTGGTAGCCGGCCTGGAGCAGGAGATCGCACATCATGAGCGGCAGCGCCCGGGGCATCAGCGCGAGCGGCATGTTCTTTATAAAGGTTATGATGCTGTTCCTTGTGCTCAGCCGCACCGCGAGATCGCTCTTGCGCCGGCCGGTCGTCGCGCCGCCGCGGTGGTAGCAGACGGCGGCGGGCACGTAGAGGCAGCGGAGGCCGTGGAGCCGGGCGCGGAAGTCGAGGTCGACGTCCTCCTTGTACGATACGAACGTCTCGTCAAAGAGGCCGACCTGCGTGAAGAGGGAGCGGCGGTAGAGGGCGGCGCCGGCGCACGCGCCGAAGACCTCCTCCTCGGTCTCGTACTGGCCGGTGTCGGGGGCGAGGAAACCGCGCGGGATGGAGCGCCCGTTGAAGGCGTAGCAGTTGCCGGCGCTGTCGAAGCGCATCCGGTCATTGAAGTCGATCATCTTCGAGGCGAAGAAGGCGATATCGGGGCGGCGGTCCGCGGCGCCGGCGAGCGCCTCCAGCCACCGGGGGTGTGCCTCGGTGTCGTTGTTGAGGAGGGCCACGAGTTCGCTCCCGCTGGAGCTGATGCCGGTGTTCACCGCAACGGCGAACCCCTCGTTCCGCGGCAGGGCGATGACCTTTACCCCGGGGGAGCGTCCCGCGCAGAACTCGTGCGAGCCGTCGCGGGAGCCGTTGTCCACGATGACCGTCTCGAAGTCTCGAAAGGTCTGATGCCGGAGTGAATCGAGGCAGGCCG
>JAPLCY010000245.1 GCA_026391995.1 Candidatus Auribacterota bacterium | reverse complement strand
GGGGTCAGGCCTCGTCGGGCTGTTGCCCACATCGTGTGTATCCCACCCAGTGAATATTTTTCAATGCCGCCCGCTCCGCATGGGTGTTATAATATGTCTTCCGGAGAGGTGGCAGAGTGGACGAATGCGGCGGATTGCTAATCCGCTGTACTGGTATAACACCGGTACCGAGGGTTCGAATCCCTCCCTCTCCGCCAGAACTAACATGTTTGAAAATAATAAGCTGGTGTCGGCGGCGAGAGTTATTGACAGGCTCCGTGCCGATGAGGTTATCGAGGCGCTCAAGGGAGAGGGGATAGAGGCGGTGTGGCGCGTGCCGCATACCCCGGCGCTCGACGGGATCGAGGAGTCGTGGATGGGAGAAAGGTACGGCGAGATCCTCGTCCTGGACGTGAATCTGGAGAGGGCGCGAAAAATTGCGGCGAGTATTACCGGGGGGGCGCTATAGCGCGGTATTATGTTTTATGAGGACGCGTTAAGGGCATTAGCTCAAGCCCGTGTAAAATATTTGGTGGCCGGGGGCATCGCTGTTAATCTTCATGGCGTGCCTCGGATGACCTACGATCTGGATATTCTACTTAAAAGTAATGCATGCAGAAAACAGGATGTCGCTGATATAGAATCTCTTGAGGTGGTAAAAAAGATCAATGGCAAGAAGAAGTCTCAGAGGACTTAAGGGATATTATTATATCCTGGAAGAAAAAAAGATCCGGGAGTATCTTGGCATACCCTCTCGATGGAAACTGCAATGGCTTGAAGATGCCAATCATTTTATATGGCATGCGACGAATACAAAGACGCGCAGGATACAGGAGAAGTTCAAGAGGGGGGAAATATAGCCGGGTGGTTGCGGGGGGATGTCGCGGAGAGGTGCGAGAGCGGTTTAATCGGCACGCCTGGAGAGCGTTTGTACTCCTAAAGGGTACCGTGGGTTCGAATCCCACCCTCTCCGCCAGAAAATCAGGGGGAAGGGAGAAGCAAAAGCATTTGTGGGCATGCGTGTGTAACCTTGGAGTGTTATAGGGGCAACCATGAAATACTCGGAATTGCGATCGTTGCAGCCGGCGTCGGTGTTTGTCCTCTTTTTTAGCGCCGCTTTTGTGCTGGTGTTGCTATACTATCTCGCCACGGAGCTGAATGTCATCTCGAGGCTGCCCCTTTCGCCAGTGCGGCAAATCCTTGACAAGATCGAGTTGCTCCGGCCCATTCCCCGCGCGCTGGCACGGTCATGTGCCGCGGGTGTTTTTGTGGGAGTTGGAATGCTTCTGGCGGCATTGCTCTACAATGTTTTTGCCGGCATATTCGGCGGCGTAAGGGCCGAGATCCGGGACGACGAATAGCATCTACGCGCCCGTAGCTCAATTGGATAGAGCGTTTGGCTACGGACCAAAAGGCTGGGGGTTCGACTCCCTCCGGGCGCGCCATGACTACGGGTACTGGTTGATAGTTTCTCGTTGATCGGGAAAAATCTTGCGAGGCGTCGCACACCGCATTTCCCGGACAGATCGCCGGAGGTCCCCCCATCCATGACGCACGCCGCATCGGAGCGGGACCTGGCGTATATGCGCGAAGCGATGAAAGAGGCCTCGCGGGCGCTCGAAGACGGCGAGGTGCCGATCGGGGCGTTGATCGTGCGCGAAGGCCGCGTTATCGCCCGGGCGCACAATCAGGTCGAGCAGCTCAGGGACGCCACCGCCCACGCCGAGATGATCGCCCTCACGCAGGCATCGTCCGCGGTCGGGGACTGGCGGCTCGACGGCGTGACGCTCTACGTCACCAAGGAGCCGTGCCCGATGTGCGCGGGCGCCATCGCCCTTTCGCGGGTCCGACGGGTGGTCTTCGGGGCACGGGATGAGAAGGCGGGCGCCGCGGGCTCGAAGATGGACATCCTCGGGGACGGTTGCCTGAACCACACGGTCGAGGTCGTCGCCGGGGTCGAGGAGGGGGAGTGCCGGGATCTCCTGAAAGAATTTTTTCGAGCGAAGCGCACGTCGGTAAAAAACTAGCGCGGAGAGGTGCGAGAGCGGCTTAATCGGCACGCCTGGAGAGCGTGTGTACCTCTCAAGGGTACCGTGGGTTCAAATCCCACCCTCTCCGCCAGTAAGTTCACA
>JAPLCY010000395.1 GCA_026391995.1 Candidatus Auribacterota bacterium | reverse complement strand
CGGCGCGCCCCGGGAACTTGAAACCACGCACATTCCTGGCAAAGCGGACCCGGCTGCTCACCACGATCCGGGCGTCCGGGCCCGAACCCATGAGCCACTCCGTGTCCCGATTCAACAGTATCTCGATCCCCATAGCGTTATAATCCCCCGCCTCACGCCTGTCCGTTGGCCTTTGCGCGCCTGTTCCTGCCGCGCGGCCGGGGATCCTTCTTCAGTGTCTGTATCTGGTCCCGTATGCCCGCCGCCTCCTCAAACGCCTCCTTCTCGACGGCGGTGCACAGCTTCGCCTCAAGCTCCCGCAGTGCCTGCGTGTGCTCAATCTCCGCGCGCGCACGGGAAGGGATCTTGCCGGTGTGCGCCATGCTCCGGTGAATCGACTCGATCAACCCCTGAAGTCCCTGGGCGAACGCCGAGTAGCAGCTGTCGCAGCCGAGCCTGCCGTTTTTCTTGAAATCGGCATAGGCGAGGCCGCAACCGGGACAGACCTTCTTGAGATCTTCCTCTCCCTGGATGGCGAGCCCCGTGAGCCCCGAGAGGAGATCGGCGATGCTGAACGGGGCCTGCATCACGACCCCCTTCTTCTTCGCGCACTCCTCGCAGAGGTTCATCTTGACAACCTTCTTATTGACGACCTCCGTGTAACGCACCGTGGCGTCCTGCTTCTTGCACATTTCACACTTCATTTTCCTGCTCCGGAAAGAGCCTTATTATATCACAAGGTCGCGGCAAATCGATAGGCATCAATAGGTCCCCTGGTATGGGGTCAGTTTCGGTAGGGGCGCCTACCGATAACCACCTGGTGTAACTGAGGCATTACGTCCCCTGGTTTGATCTGTTATGCATGCCACATTCAGTGAAGGGGTTGACCGGGCAATTCCGGGAATATATTGCACGGGGGGATATCCCTTGCTACGTCCGGGCGTGCAAGTTACGCCATACGCCTACAATTGGCACTCGGGGAGACTCAGACCTGCACGCCGACGGTGCGGACAATCTGGTGGAATGCAGCCATGAATCGCCTGGTCAACTTCCCCGGCTTGCCGGTGCCGACGACGCGGCCGTCAACCCTGACGACCGGGATGACCTCCGCGGCGGTGCCGGTGAGAAAACACTCGTCGGCGTTGAAAACGTCGTGCCGGGTGAAAACGGTCTCCTGTACCTCGACGCCAAGGCGCTTGGCGATGGCGATGATCTCATCGCGGGTGATCCCCTCGAGAACCCCCACATACAGTGGCGGCGTTTTCAGGACACCCTTTTTGACGATGAAGATATTGTCGCCGGTGCACTCGGCGACGTACCCCTGGGAGTTCAGCATGATCGCCTCGTGGACCCCTGCGTTGTTCGCCTCGATTCTGGCGAATATGTTGTTGAGGTAGTTGAGCGATTTAACCCTGGGGCTCACCGCCTCGGCGAGGTTGCGCTGCGTGGGAACGGTCACGACCGCGAGACCCTCCTCGTAAAACTCCCTGGGGTAGAGGACGATCTTGTCGGCGATGATGATGATCTGCGGTTTTCCGCATTTGAACGGATTGAGTCCGAGCGTGCCGATCCCCCTGGTGACGACGAGGCGGATGTAGGCGTCCTTCAATCTGTTGGCACGTACGGTCTTGATCACTTCCTGCACGAGCCGCTCCTTGGCGATCGGGATTTTCAGCATGATCGTCCTGGCGCTCTCGTAGAGACGATCAATATGCTCCCTCAGCTTGAATATATTCCCCGCGTAGGCGCGTATCCCCTCAAAAACACCGTCGCCGTAGAGGAGGCCGTGATCGTAGACCGAGATGACCGCCTTCTCCTTCGGGTAAAACCTGCCGTTGATATAGATTTTCATCATTCCGTCCTGTAAGAGTGGTCAAAAATAGCCCAAAATGAGCGCTGCTGTCAATATATTATCTCTCTCTTCCGGCATATCTGAATACCGGCTGCAACCGCTCTTTTTTTATTTTGCATTCTGCATTCTAAA
>JAPLCY010000179.1 GCA_026391995.1 Candidatus Auribacterota bacterium | reverse complement strand
CGCAGGGCGTTGAGCATACGCAGCTATCTTGCCAACCTCGGCATCGCTCCGGAGAAAATCTACACCATCAGCTACGGCGAGGAGCGCCCGATCTGCACCGAGCGCAACGAATCATGCTGGGCGAAGAACCGCCGCGGGCATTTCCTCCTCGGCGCCGCCCAGAAGCCCTGAAGCGATCAGGAATAGTCGCTGAACAAAAGGCCCGGGGGGCATTCCTCCGGGCCTTTTTTATGCGGGGAGATCGCACGCATGCGCAGATCACTTTGGCGAGAAGGAATGGCCGGCCGGCTGGGTACGATGTTCTTCCCCGCCCTGCTGTTCCTCCAGGGATGCAGCGGACTGGAGACGGCCCCACCCCCTCCCTATCTTGCCCGCCAGGCCTCGCTCGCTGAGGATGTCGCATCGCTCCAGCAGGAAATCCGTTCGCTGAAGGCCCCGCAGGAGGAGAACGACCGCCGATTTTCGGACGGTGCGTTCACAAGGCCGCTCGAGAAAACGCTCGCGGGTCTGTCCCGCAGGATCGACGCGCTTGACGCGCGGATGAGCGCTGTCGAAAAGGAGGCGGCGGACGACAGGATAGCCATAGATAAAAAATTCCAGGCTGTAATCGAGGTGGTGGAGAGCGAGAACGCGCAATTGAAGCGGGAGATCCGACGGGCCCGCACCGCCGCCCGTGGCGTGATACATACGGTTCAGGAGGGTGAAACACTTGCGGTGATCGCGAACACCTACGGCGTGCGCCCCGGCGATCTTGTAGAAGCAAACAACATCAAAGACCCCGATCGGATACACGCCGGGCAGAAGCTTGCCATACCGGGCGGGGAAACCGGCCGCAATTAGCTCTCTGTGGATTCAGCTGCCGGTCCCTCGGCGGGCTCCGACTTCCCGTTTCCGGCCTCAGTATCCTTGATATGGATCAGGTGCTTGAAGATCCGGTACTTCATGGGCCCCACCTCCGGAACGGCGATCAGGTCATCCGGCGTCTTGAACGGATGACTCTTCCGGTACTCGACAATGGCGTGCGCCGTGTTCTTGTCAACAAGCGGCAATACCGTGAGATCTTTTTCGCTGGCCGTGTTGGGATCTATCTTCACCACCCCGCCACCACCGTCGCCCACATCCTTACCCTTCGGCTTCTTCTTCTTGGTGCTCTTCTTCTTCTTGGCGAGGAGCATCGGAGCTCCGGCCGTCCGGCCGGCGTCCTGCGACCAGATCGCCGCCCGGTTCAGGCCTGAAGCCCACAGCTCTTCCGCGTCCGCACGGAGCGGAGTCGCGAGGAAGAGGAAAACCGCGCAGAGCATGCATGCGAACGATACCTTCATAACACACCTCCAATGTGCTACCTTCGATCATTATAGCCGAGACAGGCGAAAGATGGGCAACATATTTCTTTGAATAATGATACCGGAATGCGTCTCGCAACTCGTATTTTGTAACACGCACACTGAAATGTGCGCTATAATTGGGCGTCAAGATAGCGTTCGACCTGGATCACCGCGGTGACCCCGTCCCCGGCAGATGACGCGACCTGCCGCACAGAATCCTTTCGGACATCGCCCGCCGCGAAGATCCCGGGCGTCGAGGCATGCATGTTGATATCCGTAACCACATACCCGGAGCCATCGAGCTCGATTACGCCACGGAGAAAGGCGCTGTTGGGCACGCTGCCGACAAAGATAAAAACCCCCTCGCAAGGAAGTTCCTGCGTGGCGCCGTCGCGCACATTCTCGACAAGCACCCCCTGCACCCGCTGCTCTCCACGGATCTCCTTGACGACGGAGTCCCACGCAAAACTGATCTTCTTATTATTAAACGCCCGCTGCTGGAGCCCGCGGTGCGCCCGCAGCCTGTCTCTCCGGTGCACAACCGTCGCCCCGCTGACGAATCGCGTGAGGAAGAGCGCCTCTTCTATGGCGGAATCCCCCCCTCCGACCGCCACCACGCGTTTATCCCTGAACAGCGGCCCATCGCAACTGCCGCAATACGACACGCCGCGGCCCCTGAGGCGATCTTCTCCCGGCACCCCCAGCTTTCGATAAGAGGAACCGCTGGCAACAATAATGGCCCTTGCTTTAAAAGAACACTGTTCGATATTTATTGTGTGAGAACCTCGTGGCGCACACTTTGGTGTGCGCTCCATCGCGCCCTCCTTGGTTCCTTCTGCACGTGTGCCCTTTGATTCCCCAATTCTCACATTGAACAGGCCGCCCGCCCGATCAATCGCTCCAACCTCACCCTCCCGTATTTCGAGGCCGAATGACTCGGCATGATTCCTCATCCTTCCGGCGAGTTCGATTCCCGTGAGGGGACCCTGTACACCTGGATAGTTGGCTATATCCGCCGAGAGGAGAAGCTGCCCTCCCGGGCTCTCCCGCTCGATGAGAAGGCAGTCGAGTCGATCACGGGCGGCATACACGCCGGCGGCCAATCCGGCAGGCCCCGCCCCGATGATGATCAGTTCGTAGATATGGTCTTTCATGATCTTTAGAAGGGTATTATACGCAATGCCGCGCAGGGCGGCAACAACGTAACCCTTCCAACAGTAATGGATCAATCACGGAGTGCCACCGAAGAGATGGGATGTCCAAGACACCTCGTAGGGCACACTTGTAGCGCCACCCTTCAGAGTGCGATCAATATGCCCGCGCAAACCCCCCAATAGAGCAATGTTGATCCGCAATTGCGCCTGGCCCTTTGCCGTTGACCACGTCCCCGCGCGGGTGCTATAGTTCCCGCCTATGAAAAACAGGATTATTGCGTGGGTGGTTCATGCCTACACCGCCCTGGGCGTTATCACCGGCATTCTGGCAATCCGGGCGACGCTCGTAAATAATTTTCGCTCCGCATTCGCATGGCTCGCAGTCGCGATTATAATCGACAGCACAGACGGCGCGCTCGCCCGCCGCTTCAGGACGGCGGAGACCATCCCCTCCTTCAACGGTCGGCGTCTTGACGACATCGTGGACTACTTCAACTACGTCATCGTCCCCGTATTGATCCTCGTGCAGGCACGCCTGCTCCCCGCCGGCGGATGGGGGTGGGCGATCATCCCGGCCCTGGCGAGCGCGTACGGCTTCTGCCAGGAGGAGGCAAAGACCGACGATCACTTCTTCCTGGGATTCCCGAGCTACTGGAACATCGTGGTGATGTATCTCTACTTCTTCGCCATGTCGCCCGCGATTAATCTCCTTATCGTCATCACACTCTCGTTGCTGATATTCGTCCCGATCAAATACATCGACCCGTTCAAAACCGGGCCGCTGCGCCGTATCACCCGCCCCTTCAGCATCGCATGGGCTGTCGCGGCGCTGCTGGTCATTGCCCGGATGCCCGCACCGGGCCGCCTGCTGGTGGAGATATCGTTCGTCTTCCCCTGCTACTACCTCCTCGCCTCGTTCTGGCTCAACCTCCGTGGGGTCAAACCTTAACAATCGTACAATTCAACTTCCAAAGTATTGCAAGGGCAAGATTGAACCAATTCCACGGAGGTAGAGATATGAATTGTGCGATTGTTAAGGTTTGACCCCGAGGGGCATCGGGGGGCATATCCTGGAGGTGGCCCTCGATACAAGGTAGATCGTCATAAAACCGCACAGCATCGCGATCGTCTTGAACGGGAAGAGTGTCCCCTGCACCGGGTCCCACCACGGATATGGAATGAATGGCGTGATGTGCAAAATCGGATCGCCGCCGCCGATCCTCAGCACAAATGAGACCAGCAATCCCGCGATGGCGCCGATCCGGTTGGCCCTCCGGCAGAAGAGGGCCATCGTGAGCTGCGGGAAGAGGATAACGTATACGAAATCGCTGCAGAGATACCAGAGGGCCTGGACGCTCTTTATCTTGAGGGCGATCACTGTCGCGGCCAGCCCGACGGCGACCGTGGAAATCCTGAGAACCATCCGCAATGTTCGCTGGCTTGCGTCGGGATTGATGATCCCCCGGTACCAGTTCCAGGTGAACAT
>JAPLCY010000305.1 GCA_026391995.1 Candidatus Auribacterota bacterium | reverse complement strand
TGTGCGTCGTGGTGGTGGGGGGGGCGGGCGCACCCCGACGACGCGCCCTCGCGCTCGCGGCCGGATTGGCCGCCGTGGTGGGGATGAGCGTCCTCCTCTTCCTGCCGTTCCGCCTCGCCTTTCACCCGGCGGCCAGGGCGCAACTCGGTTGGGTGGAGGCCGCGAAACGCTCGCCGCTGGGAGGATTTCTCACGGTGAACGGTCTCGGGCTCTTCACGGCGGCGAGCCTGCTTGTCACCGAACTTTCCCGCTGCGCCTCCCCTCTGCGTGTCACGCGCGGCGCGTTCCTCTGGATGGCGGGCGGCCTCGGCGCCGCCATGGCCCTTGCCACAGGCTGCGCTGCGGTGGGGCTGTTGAGCGCGCTCCTGCTGGCCGCGATCGCGCTCCTCATCTCCCGGTGCGACATCGCCGGGGAGCGGCTCTTTGTCATCCTTCTCGCGCTGCTCGTCATCGCGCTCTTTCTCGGGTGCGAATTCGTGTATCTCAAGGATTTTTACGGCGAGCGGCTCCAGCGCCAGAACACCGTGTTCAAATTCTATTTCCAGGCGTGGATCCTCCTCTCCGTCATTTTCGCGTGCGGGGTTGAATGGGTTCGCGGGCGCCTGCCGCAGGGGTGGCGGTACCTCTGGCTCTCCGCGCTCATCCTCCTCATCGGAGCCGCGCTCATCTATCCGGTCCTCGGCACCTATCACCGGTGCGGCCGCTTCCGCGGCGGCGGCAGGGGGAGCGTCCCGTACCTTCCCACGCTCGACGGGGCGGCCTACATCAGGCATCTTTACCCGGCCGAGGGGGAGGCGCTGCAATGGGTGCGCGAAAATATCCCCGCTGACCAGGTGATCCTTGAGGCGACCGGTGACCCGTACAGCTTCCACGGCCGCGTCGCCACCTTCACCGGTCACCCGACCGTCCTGGGGTGGGGGAACCAGGAGTCGCTCTGGCGGGATTGGAGCTGGAAGACGATCCAGGAGCGGACGCAGAATATCAAAACGATGTACGACGAGCCGAACAAGGCATCGGTCATGCCGCTTATGAAGCGCTACGGCATCCGCTACGTGTACGTCGGCACGCTCGAGAAGAAGAAATACCGGGACGAGGGACTCGCCGCGTTCGGCGCGTCGTGGCCGGTGGTCTACAGGAACAGCGAGATCAGCATCTTCAAGACACCGGAGAGGCAGTAGGGACAGCGGGGGATGCGGATGGGAAAGAAACCGGGTGACGACGGCATTTATCTTACGGTGGTAATCCCCGCCTACAACGAGGAGCCGCGGCTGGGGACAACGCTCGATCGCGTGTTGACCTACCTCGCGGGGCGCGGCTACGCCTACGAGGTGGTGGTGGTGGACGACGGGTCCCGGGACGGGACGGCGCGCGTCGCCGAAGCGTACGCGGCGGCTCATCCCGAGGTGCGCTGCGTGCGCAACGGGGTGAACCGCGGCAAGGGGTTCTCGGTCCGGCGCGGTGTCGAGGAGGCCGCGGGGGGCTACATCCTCTTCAGCGACGCCGACCTCTCCACCCCAATTGAGGATATTGAACAGCTCCTGCCGAAGATACGCGACGAGGGATTTGACATCGCCATCGGCTCGCGGGGGCTGCACGACTCCGATGTGAGGGTTCACCAGCCGTGGTACCGCGAACTGATGGGAAAAATATTCAATAAGATCGTGCGCCTCGTCACGCTGCGCGGCATCAGTGACACCCAGTGCGGTTTCAAGCTTTTCAAGGGCGATGTCGCGCGGGAGATCTTCGCGCTCCAGAGGATCGAGCGTTTCAGTTTCGACGTGGAGGCGCTCTACCTCGCAAAGAAGCGCGGCTGCCGCATCGCCGAGGTGCCGATCTCCTGGTATAACTCTCCGCGGAGCAGGGTGAGCATACTCGGCGATCCCGCGAGGATGTTTATGGATGTGCTGAGAATACGCCTGTACGATCTGCGGGGGATGTACCGGAGGGGGG
>JAPLCY010000394.1 GCA_026391995.1 Candidatus Auribacterota bacterium | reverse complement strand
AGCTTGGCGGTGCGCCGCGCCAGATAGAGTGTGCCCCAAATGATGGTCAGGCACCATACCCCCGCAAGCGGCCATGTGGCGCGCCCCTTGTGCATACACGACGGGAATATCCTTGTGACCTGCGCGACGGCGGGGTAATTCGTGATGATGTGTCTGCGGCGGTATAAATATCTGGGGTGCATTACGCCCATGTAGCCGAATATCAGGCTGATAGTGAGAAGGACGGCGAAGAGGACCAGGAAGATCTTCCCCGGATTTCGCGACAACGCGTAGCACAACGCGCCCGCGAGGAGGGGAGTCGATGCCACGAGGAATCGTGCCGGCGGTGAGAATCCTCCCCACCAGTGGACGAAGTTCGCCCCCGGGAGATAGATGCTCGCGAGGAGCAGGACGAGCCATACGCCGGACCGCCGATACTCGCGCAGCAGCAGGAGGAGCCCTGTGAGTGAGAGGACGTAGACCGGCGACCAGGTCACTATGCCTTGTCCCCTGTCCAGGATGATCCCGACGAGCCCGTCGAGCATGCCGCGGCTGAAGAAGCCGCGTTTCCCGAAGTTTTGCACAATGTAGCCCGCCGCGGGATTGATCGTTCCGAAGGCGCGGTACTGGTACGCGAAGAAGATGAGAAGCGAAACGCAGAAAATCAGCGGCGGCCAGACGACCGCCCGGGCCCGATCCCGCCGGTCTCCGGTGCGCAGGCAGGCGAGGACCAGGAGCACGAATGCCGGGAGGAAGAAGCGGAATGAGAGCCAGGGCAGGAAGGCAATGGCACACGAGACGGCGAAAGGGCCCCTCGACTTTGCTTGGGACAAGCTCGCCGGAAAAGGAGGAAAAAGCAAATAGCGGGCGGCATACAGGATCAATAGAGCCGCAGGCAATTCCGGGTAGATGAGATTCGCATAAAAAAGAAGGGGAGGGGTGAGGACGGCGGCGGCGGTTGCGATCAGCGCGGGCCACCGGGCGGTCGTCCCCGCCATGGAGGAGAGTTCGCCGCAGAAGAGGTAGATGTTGACCGCGAGAAGCGCGGCGATAATGTTGAGAAAGACGCAGACGGCGGGGCGCGGGGCGATGGGGCCGTGGAGGCCGAGCGCGTAGGCCGGCGCGATCAACATGGCCAGCCCCGGTGTGTGGATCGAGTAGATCTTCTTGTTCATGCGGTCTCTTCGCGCCGCATGCCCGCCGCTTGCCTCCGCCCCGAAGGAGCGGCCATCCCTGTTGACGCAGTTGTTATAGAGGTTAACGTCATGGTCGGTGACGATGCTGTGCGCGAGCAGCAGGTATGCAGGTTCGTCGCCCGCGAGAAGCAGGGCCTGGTCGGGGCCTGAGGCGGTGAGAGGGATGAATCGGGACCGGGCCAGAGAAAAGATGATGAAAGATAGGGCAAAGACGCCTATACGCGCCAGATTTTCAGGCGAATAATATTTATGTAACATATTCTATAGTAGTATATTAAAGTATTTTCTGCAACCGCAACCGAGACTTATTACGGGGAGCATTAAATATTTTGGGTTTGTCCCAAATTTGATGGTTAGACCATACTGACAAGTTCCCATCATTCACCCCTCTCATAATTGACCCATTACCATGACGCTCATTTTATCATACAAGCCCGAAGCGGGTGATGGTAAAATGATCGCATGGACATGGAGAAGCTAAAGCACGACTGCCGGTACATGCGCTGGGACAGGCCGTGCTCCCCACACAAGATCGACGGCGTCCATTGCCGCGCCTGCACCTACTATGACAAGATCGATGGCCGCCTCCTCGTCATCAAGCTCGACGCCCTCGGCGATGTGTTGCGCACCACCTGCATTCTCTCACCGCTCAGGGAGAAGTTTCCCCGCGCACACGTTACCTGGATCACCATGACCGCCGCGCTGCCGCTGCTGGAAAATATTCCCCATATAGACCACGTCGTCGCCTACGGCCCGGACGCGCTCGCGATGCTTGCCGTCCAACGATTCGATATCGTCTTTTGCCTTGATGCCTCTCAGCGGAGCGCCACGCTGGGCAGCATGGCGAAGGCGCGCGAGCGTGTGGGATTCGGCATCGACCGCACCGGCCGCGTCTTCCCCTACAACGCGGAAGGCAACGAGTGGTTCATGATGGGGCTCTTCGACGACATCAAGAAAAAGAACACGCGCACCTACCAGGATATGGCGACCGGGATATGCGGGCTCTCCGGCCTGCGGCAGGAGATATGTGCCCGCCTGACTGATGAAGAACAGGCGTTCGCCGCCCGTTTCGCGGCGGGCGCGGGACTGCGTCTGGCCGGGAAGGGCTCTCGTGCCCGGAAAGTCATCGGCGTCAACACCGGGAGTGGCAGCCGATGGCCGATGAAGCAGTGGCCGGTTGCCCGGACTGTTGAGTTCATCCGCGCCCTGCTCCGGCGAAAAAATCTCCGCGTCCTTCTTTTCGGCGGAGAGGAGGAGCGCGAGAGGAATCGGCAGATCATGGAAGCGGCCGGCGCGGGGGTGATCGACACCGGATGCCAAAATTCATTGAGAGAATTCATGGCCCTCGTGAGCCTTTGCGACATCCTCGTCACGAGCGATACCCTCGGCCTCCACGTTGCCCTGGGGCTGGGGAAGAAGGTCGTGGCACTCTTCGGCCCCACCTCCGCGACAGAGATAGACGTCTACGGGCGGGGGATCAAGATCGCGGCCGATGTCGAGTGCGCCTGCTGCTATCTCCGCACCTGCGCGCGCACGCCGTCTTGCATGGCAGAGATACG
>JAPLCY010000279.1 GCA_026391995.1 Candidatus Auribacterota bacterium | reverse complement strand
ATTCTGGCATGATACACTGTTGTATACACGTATCCATAGTTTCAGGCACTTATCCGCAGGCAAGGAGGATGATCTGGGCGGGCGGCTGCTTACCCGGCGGATGTTTTTCAGTGCCCTTGGCGGAGGCGCGGTGGCATTGCTCTGGTATGCATTGAAGGGAAGGGGGCGTGGCATGATGACGCCTGATAGCGGGACGGGGAAGTGGGAGCTTCGTGTACCTCCCGGGCAGCACTGGGTTGACGAGCTTGTCGAATACAGCGCGGGGGGGCGCCCGGTGATCGAGGAATCCTCCTGGCGTCTCAGTATTGACGGCCTGGTCGAGCAACCGCTCGATTATACACACGCAGGATTTCAAAAACTCCCCCATGTGGAAGTAGTGCGCGATTTCCATTGCGTGACCACTTGGAGCGTGCGGGATTGTCGCTGGCGCGGCGTGCTGATGAGGGATCTTCTTGCCATGGCGCGTCCGAAACCGGAGGCAGCGCATCTCCTCATCGAATGCTACGGCGGATATTCGACGAACTTCCCCCTTGCCTCAGCCCTCGCCCCCGATGTCATCCTCGCCGATTCCCTGAATGGCAAGCCGCTCGCGCACCGGTTCGGCGGCCCGCTGCGGCTCGTGGTGCCGAAGCTGTACGCCTACAAATCCGCGAAGTGGGTGACGCGCGTGACGCTGCTCGCCGGGGAGCGGCTCGGTTACTGGGAACGGTACGGGTACAGCAACCAGGCCGACCCGTGGAAGGAGCAACGCTGGACGCGTGATGACAGGGTGTGACCGATACACGCTGTGGGCTTATTGTGCTCGTAGGGACGGGCATGACAACAGGCAGACTGAAGTCCGCCCCACAATAGAATTTGTCATGTGCGCGTGATGCATAATAATCGTAGGGCACACCGTAGAGCACGCTTTAGTGTGCGCGGATGACGTATAAAGGCAAGCCGCTTTACCGTTTCGCGAGGATGGCGTCCCTGAAATCCCGCAGGTTGAAACCGCACCAGGGGGATGGGCAGAACCCCTTTTCGGCGTGCGAGACGCAGTTGAAGTCGACGAGCGAGTCGAGCCCCGTCTCAATCAAACCGCAATAGACCCTGGCCCAGAAGTTCGCGCGTGTCTCGGCGTGGTACTTGATCCAGTCGATCCCCCAGTTCAGGTTCTGCTCATAGTAAGAGCGGATGAGCCCCCCGATGTGCTTGGGATGCCACCCCCTGCCGTAGAGCACACGGCAGATCGTCTGGATGGTGGTGGGCATGAGCAGCCCCGGGTTCGCGTTCCTGATGGCGTTGGCGGCGCACGGCGGCAGCGACTTGAGATCGAGCTTCCAGTAGGTGTGCTGCCACTGGTCGGGCGGTTCCTGCTCGATCGAATCGAACCGCGCGTGAAAGGCGGAGAGCGGAGAGGAGAGGTAGTCGTCGATGACCGCGTTCCAGCCGCGGGCGCCGTCCGGTATGAGCGAGGAACATGTACCGGCGTATTCGGCGGCGCGTCGCAGATCTTTCCTGAGTTCGTAGAGCGCCTCACTGGTGAGGGCGCCGCGCGGCAACGTGATGTACACCGGGAGCTCGCGTGCCGTTTCCTCGCCCACGCGGCCGACGTACACCTTGTGTTTCTGGTGTGTCGAGAAGGAGGTGCGGATGGTGCGCATGAAGAGCGGATCGCCGTACTGCGTGATATCGAGGTTCATCCCCTCCCTCCCGCGCTCGCTGTGCGCGGTCGCGAGGTCGGAGATGCAGACGATTAGCGGGCTTGTCCTTTTCGTCTCCGC
>JAPLCY010000371.1 GCA_026391995.1 Candidatus Auribacterota bacterium | reverse complement strand
CGTCAATCGGTGTAATCCCTGCCTGCCGCCTGCCTGCCGGCAGGCAGGGCAGGCAGGCGCGGTTAAAACATCAAAATTGCTGAACGGATTGGAATAGAAAGGGAGGAGAGTTGTGACGGTTACCGCAGAGATGGTACGGGAGTTGAGAGACAAGACCAACGCAGGGATCATGGATTGCAAGGTTGCGCTCGCCGAGACGAAGGGCGATCTGCAAAAGGCGATCGACTTCCTGCGTAAGCGCGGCCTCGCGATCGCGGCCAAGAAGGCCGGACGCACCGCCGCCGAGGGGATCATTGGTTCCTATATCCACCACGGCGACAAGATCGGCGTGATGGTTGAGGTGAATTGCGAGACTGATTTCGTGGCGCGGAACAGCGAGTTCCGCGAGTTCGTCAAGATGGTGACGCTCCAGATCGCCTCGGCCGCCCCCGCGTATCTGAAGTCGGAGGAGGTCCCCCAGGACGTCCTCGATCGGGAAAAGGATATCTTCCGGGCGCAGATCAAGGGCAAGCCGGCGAACGTGATCGAGAAGATTGTCGAGGGGAAGCTCTCGAAATTCTACGAGAGCTGCTGCCTCCTCGAGCAGCCCTCCGTGCGCCCCGAGCACGAGGGGCGTAAGATCAAGGATTTGCTCACCGATCTCATCGCGAAGCTCGGCGAGAATATCGTGATCAAGCGGTTCACCCGCTACCAGCTCGGAGCGTAACTCCTGTTTCTATGGCCAAAAGATCAGGCAGGGTCCGCTACCGCCGCGTCGTGCTGAAGATGAGCGGCGAATTTCTGCGCGGGACGCAGGGACATGGCATCGATCCCGCGGTCGTGAAGTCGCTCGCCCGCCGGCTCAAGCGGGTGCACCGGCTCGGCGTCCAGGTCGGGATCGTCATCGGCGGCGGGAATATATTCCGCGGGCTGCATGCCCATGCCGGGGGCCTCGACCGGACCGCCGGCGATTACATGGGGATGCTCGCCACCGTCATCAACGGCCTCGCGCTCCAGGGGGCGCTCGAGCGGGCGGGGATCCCGACGCGGGTGCAGACCGCCATCGAGATGCACCAGGTCGCCGAGCCGTACATCAGGCGGCGGGCGATACGGCATCTTGAAAAGGGGCGAATGGTGATCTTTGTCGGCGGCACGGGGAACCCGTACTTTTCCACCGACACCGCCGCGGCGCTCAGGGCCTCGGAGATCGGCGCCGACGTCCTCCTCAAGGCGACGAAGGTGGATGGCGTCTACTCCGGCGATCCGGTCACCGATCGCCGCGCGCGCCGCTACGGTCATCTCGCATACCTCGACGTCCTCACGCGGGGGCTGAAGGTGATGGATGCCACCGCCGTGTCGCTTTGCATGGAGAACAACGTCCCGATCATCGTGTTCAATCTAGGCGTGGCGGGAAATATCGAGCGGGTGCTCAAGGGGGGACGCGTCGGGACCCTGATCAACAGCGGCAACGGCAGTCGTTAGCCGTAGGTCGTTGGACAGAAGGGGCAGCACAAGGCAGGATCAGTTCCCTTACCCCGCAGCCCGGGAAGGGAGCAGTGGAGGGGCTGCAAGAGGATTAACGATATGGAACTGGAGCAGGTGATGGACGAGATGGAGCTCAAGATGATGAAATCGATGGAGGTGATCGAACACGAGTTTGCCACCATCAGGACCGGCAAGGCGTCCCCGGCGCTCGTTGAAAACATCATGGTGGACTACTATGGCACGCAAACCAGGCTCCGCCAGATCGCCGGCATCTCCACCCCCGAACCGCGACTCATAATCATCCAGACGTGGGACCCCGGCGCGGTCGACGCCGTGGAGAAGGCCCTCATGAAGTCGAAGATCGGCATCACCCCGATCCGTGACGGAAGGGTGCTGCGCATGCCGATCCCCGAGCTGAGCGAGGAGCGCCGCAAGGAGCTCGACAAGGTCCTCAAGGGGATGGCGGAGGAGGGGCGCGTCGCGGTCCGCAACGTGCGGCGCGAGGCGAACGACGCGATCAAGAAGCTCCAGAAGGGCGGGGCGATCACCGAGGACCAGATGCACACCGCCGAGAAGAAGGTGCAGGACAAGACCAACGAGTACATCGGCGAGATCGACAAGTTTTTGGCGAAGAAGGAAAAGGAAATCATGGAGCTTTAATACGGCAACGACGGTCACTGGTGACTGGTCACTAGATCAAAGAAGCGGCAACGCGGTAATAACAGTTACAGATCATTGATCATTGGATAAAGAAGAGGAATCGCAGGCTGTCCAATTATTAGCTTAGCACTACTCCCGTATTACTGTAGTTATGGGGGCGTAGCTCAGGGGTAGAGCAACTGCCTTTTAAGCAGTGGGTCGGAGGTTCGAGCCCTCCCGCCCTCACCAGAACTACGGAGTAAGTCAATGCACCCGTTTGAGTTAGTGCGAGAGGCCCTTGCCCAGAAGTCCCGCAGGAAGTTTGACGAAAAAATGGACCGTTTCGTCTGGGCGCTTCACCACACCAAAGAGGGTCGGAAACTGCGGGAGCGGATGTGGCCCATTCTGGCGAAGGGGCTCGGGATGTAGGGTGAATGGGTGATTGCTATACTCCATAAAGAGTGATACCCCCAACAGCATCATCAACTGGAATGGCGTTTGAGTCCGATACGCGTGTGCTGCAATGGGAGTAGCCCGGGCTCACCCTTGGCCTCCCGGCGAAAGTAGATTCAACAAAGGAAGGAGAACGTCGATGAGAAGGATATTGTTCCCGCTTTGCGTGCTGTGTCTTTTCCCTTTTCGGTCTTTGGCTGCGGACGGCGATTTGGTGTGGGCGAAGCGCGCGGGAGGAACGGATTGGGATGAGGGGTGCGGCATCGCCTCACTCGCTGACGGCTCGGTCCTCGTGACGGGGTGGTTTTCAGGCACCGCCACATTCGGCTCCGACACGCTGACTTCGGCGGGTGATAGGGACATGTTCATTGCCCGCTACAACCCTGACGGCACACTG
>JAPLCY010000199.1 GCA_026391995.1 Candidatus Auribacterota bacterium | reverse complement strand
TCGCCTCCGCGCCCATCCCCGCCTTGAACTGCCTCCCGAACGCCTTGAGCGCCTTCTGGTAATCCTCCTCCGAGAGGAGCTGCTTCTTCTCCAGCTTCGTAACCTTGACATCGCCGGGGTTGATTACGATGTAGTCCTCGTAGTAGAGAACGCGCTCGAGCTCCGAGGTGGCAAGGTCGAGGATATTGCCGATCCTGCTCGGCTGCGTCTTAAAAAACCAGATGTGCGACACCGGCACCGCGAGATCGATATGCCCCATCCGTTCGCGCCGCACCTTGGATTGCGTGACCTCCACCCCGCAGCGGTCGCAGACCACGCCCTTGTGCTTGATCCGCTTGTATTTCCCGCAGCTGCACTCCCAGTCGCGCGTGGGGCCGAAGATACGTTCGCAGAAGAGGCCGCCCTTTTCCGGCTTGAAGGTGCGGTAATTGATGGTCTCGGGGTTCTTCACCTCGCCCTTCGACCAGGAGCGAATCACCTCGGGAGAGGCAATCCGGATCGTTACCTTGTCGAATGCCCCCTCGCCGCTGTCCAACCCCAGAAACGCCTTCGCTGCCTTTTGGTCGCTCAACTTCAACCCCCCATGGTAAATGCAAGAATCAAAATTCAAATTTCAAATCACTATGTCGTTTCGCCGCTTTGCCCCGGCGCCGGTTCGGGCTTCCCCGCCGCGGCTCAGCCTCTCTCCGGCCGCACATCAAGGCAGAGGCTCTGCATCTCCTTGATGAGCACGTTGAACGATTCAGGCGTGCCCGCCTCAAGCGAGTTCTGCCCCTTGACGATCGACTCGTATATCTTCGTCCGGCCCGCCACGTCGTCGCTCTTCACCGTGAGGAGTTCCTGGAGGGCGTACGCCGCGCCGTATGCCTCAAGCGCCCAGACCTCCATCTCGCCGAAACGCTGGCCGCCGAATTGGGCCTTGCCGCCGAGCGGCTGCTGCGTGACGAGCGAATAGGGCCCGGTGGCCCGGGCGTGGATCTTGTCGGCAACGAGGTGAGAGAGCTTCATCATATACAGGAAGCCGACAGTGACCTCCTGCGCGAACGGATCGCCGGTGCGTCCGTCATGCAACGGCGCTTTGCCGCTCACGGGAAGCCCCGCCCGCTTCATGTACTCCTTGATCTGGGCTTCCCTTATGCCGTTGAACACCGGCGTGACGATCTTGAGCCCGAGCACCTTCACGGCCCACCCCAGATGCGTTTCAAGCAGCTGCCCGACGTTCATACGCGAGGGCACGCCAAGAGGATTGAGCACCATGTCCACCGGCGTCCCGTCCGCGAGGAACGGCATGTCTTCCTCGGGGAGGATCTTGGCGATCACGCCCTTGTTTCCGTGACGGCCGGCCATTTTGTCGCCGACCTGCAGCGTCCGCTTGCTGGCGACGTAGACCTTGACCTGTTTGATCAGGCCGGGGTCCAGCTCGTCGCCGCGCTTGAACTTCTCGATCGCCCGGCTCTCGCCCATCTCCGCCTCTTCGATGGAGTGGCCGTACTCCATGAGGATCCGCTTGATGTCAATCCCGAGCTGCTGGTCCTCGACCTCGACGTCGGTGAAATCCACCTCCGTGAGGGCCTGGATCTGCGCCTTGGCGATCTTGCGCCCGACGGGGATGATCACCTCTCCTGTCTGAAGGTTGATCACCTCGCTCTCGAGGAGCTTGTTGAGCAGGAGCTCAGTGAGTCGTTCCTCACGGTCACCCTTGATCTTCGTGATCCGCCGCGCATACTCCTCGGTGATCGCCTTGATCTTGCGCTTCTCCTCGATCCGCTCCTCGTCGGTCTGGGCGGCGTCCTTCCGGGAGAAGACCTTCACGTCCATCACGATCCCCTCGGTCCCGGAGGGAACGGTGAGGGAGGCGTCCCTCACATCGGCCGCCTTCTCGCCGAAGATCGCCCGGAGCAGCCGCTCCTCGGGAGAAAGCTCGGTCTCGCTCTTGGGGGTGATCTTCCCGACCAGGATATCGCCCGCCTTCACCTCGGCGCCGATACGGATAATGCCGTCCTCTCCAAGGTTCTTGAGCGCCTCATCGCCGACGTTCGGTATGTCGCGCGTGATCTCCTCGCGCCCGAGCTTTGTGTCGCGGGCGCCGATCTCGAATTCCTCTATATGGATCGAGGTATAGGCGTCCTCCTTCACCACCCGCTCGCTGATCAGGATGGCATCCTCGAAGTTGTAGCCGCCCCACGGCATGAACGCGACAAGTATATTCCTGCCCAGCGCCAGCTCGCCGCCCCGCGTGGCGGGACCGTCGGCGATCACGTCGCCCTTCTTT
>JAPLCY010000035.1 GCA_026391995.1 Candidatus Auribacterota bacterium | reverse complement strand
GGCCGGGCCGCTCGACGGCGCCGGCAAGGCGCATGCCGGCCTCTTGCGCCGCGCAGGCGATAATGCTCTTCCCCATGCGCCCGCAGGCGCCGCAGACGATGAGCCGTATCATAGAACCTCCCACAATGAGTAGTAAGGGCTGAGTAGTAAGCAATATGCAATTGTCATAGCTACACCGTAGCGCACATTTTGTAGCACGCACTTCGTAGCGTACACTTTGTAGCGCACACTTTAGTGTGCGTGTTGCTTAATCCCTAATCCTTACCGCGTGCTATATCAATTCATAATCCTTGAGCAGCTTCTCGAGCTTCGCCCGGCTGTCGTCGCCCAGGCGGCAGAGTGGCAGGCGGTACTCCTCTCTGATCTTCCCCATCATCGCCAGCGCCGCTTTCACGGGGATCGGGTTTGTCTCGATGAAGAGGGCCCTGCTCATCTCGTAGAGCTCGTAGTGCATCGTGCGCGACCCCTCGAAATCCTTTTCGAGGAAGCTCGAGACCATCTCGGCGACCGCCCCGGGGAGAATGTTCGCCACCACTGATACCACGCCCTTCCCCCCGAGGGCCATGATCGGGAAGGTCAGGCTGTCGTCGCCGGAGAGGACGGCAATATCGCAGCGGGAAATGATCTGGCTCACCTGCTCGAGATTGCCGCTCGCCTCCTTGATGGCCACGATATTCGGGATCTTCGCGAGCGACGCCACCGTCTCCGGGGCAATGGAGATTCCCGTCCGCCCGGGGACGTTGTAGAGCACGATCGGGATATCCACCTCCTTGGCGACCTGTTCAAAATGAAGGTAGAGTCCGCGCTGCGTCGGCTTGTTGCAGTAGGGGGTGATCAGGAGGGCCCCGTCCGCGCCGGCTTCCCTGGCGTGCCTGGTGAGCCGCAGCGCCTCGCGGGTGCAGTTCGATCCGCTCCCCGCGATCACCGGCACGCGCCCGCCGACCTTCTCGATCACGAACTCGACGATCCTGTCATGCTCCTCATGAGAGAGGGTGGCCGACTCCCCGGTCGTACCGCACGGCAGGATAACATCAGTGCCGTTCCCGATCTGAAACTCTATCAGCCCCGCAAGCGCCTCGTAGTCAACCTCGCCATCCTTGAACGGCGTCACCAACGCCACGATTGATCCGCTGAACATAGGCCCCCCCGCTTTTATTTGAATCGTCGATTCTCAACTTCTCAATCACTTGATCGCTTGATAGCTCGATTGCTCGTTCTCCCTCACTTCGGTCCATGTTCCACGTCGATCTCACCATGGAATACCTCATCGGCGGGACCGCTCATGAACACGTGGTCATCGTCGGCCCAATTGACCCTGAGCTCGCCGCCGGGGAGCCCGACGGTGACCTCAGGATCGGTTTTCTTGTTGAGGCAGCTCGCCACCACCGCGGCGCAGGCCCCCGTGCCGCAGGCCATCGTCTCGCCGGTTCCGCGCTCCCATACCCGCATGGCGATGCGATCCCGCGAGATGACCCGCACAAACTCCACGTTCACACGTTGCGGAAAGAGATGGTCCCTCTCGAACATCGGGCCGATCTGCACCACGGGAAAGCGATCAAGCTCGTCCACAAAGATGACACAGTGGGGATTCCCCATGGAGACGCAGGTAATCCGTTGCACGGAACCCCCGATATTCACCTCACGGTCAACCACAATGCCATTCAACCGCACAGGGATCTTCTGCCCCTCGAGCTCGGGACGTCCCATATCCACCGTCACGAGCGCTCCGTCGACGCGCGGCTTGATGATACCGGCGCGCGTCTCGATCCGGAGCTCCCCCGTGCCCGCCAGCCCGCGGGCGACAAGGTAGCGCGCGAGACACCGGATGCCGTTCCCGCACATCTCGACCTCGCCGCCGTCGGCGTTGTACACCCTCATCTTGTAGTCGGCCGCTTTTGACGGGGAGAGGTGCAGCATCTGGTCCGCGCCGATGCCCTTCCGGCGATCGCACATAATGCGCACGAACTCGGGATGGATTTGGTGCACCTGCTTCAGGCAGTCCAGCAGGATGAAATCATTGCCCAGCGCCTGCATCTTGACAAAGGGGATTTTCATCGTTACCGTATGAACTCCGGGATCCGCTCCAGCCGGGTGAGATCCTCCCAGCGTTCGCGTGCGCGGATTATTTCGAAGCGGCGCCCGCGCACCAGCACCTCTGCGGCGCGCCTGCGCGAGTTGTAGTTCGACGACATCGAGAAACCGTACGCCCCGGCGCCCATGACGGCCATGAGATCGCCCGACTCCGGTTCGGGAATCTTCCGCCCGGTGCCGAGAAAGTCGCCGGATTCGCACACCGGCCCCACAATGTCCGCGACGATCCGGCGGGCCTTTGTCGTGCGCACCGGGACAATATCATGGTACGCGCCGTAGAGGCTTGGGCGTATGAGGTCGTTCATCGCCGCGTCCACGATGACGAAGTTCTTCGACTTCCCCTTTTTAAAATAAAGGACCTTCGTGAGGAGCACGCCCGCGCTGCCCGCGATGAAGCGCCCCGGCTCGAGCACGAGCGTGAGCCGGATCGGCGCCACCTCGGGGATAACCTGAGCGGCAAAGCGCGCCGCGGTCGCGGGTGTTTCATCGCGATAGACAATCCCCAGCCCGCCGCCGATATCAAAGAATCTCAAGGGTATGCCCATCCCCCTCAGCGCGGCGATCAGCGGCAACACCTTCCGTATCGCCCGGACATAGGGTGCGGGATCGGTGATCTGCGACCCTATGTGCATCTGGATGCCGATCGGGATCACGTGCTTCATCGCCATTGCCCGGGCGTAGGCGGCCCGCGCGCATTCGAGGTCGAGGCCGAACTTGTTCTCCGCCCTGCCGGTGGCGATGTAGCGATGGGTGTGCGGATCGACGCCCGGCTTGATGCGAAACGCGATCGCCGCCACCTTCCCTCGCGCGCGCGCCACCCGCTCGATCAGCTCGAGCTCAGGTAACGACTCGACCGAAATGAAGAGGATTCCCTTCTCGACGGCCAGGGCAATCTCTTCCCCTGTCTTGCCGACACCGGCGAACACGATGCGGCGCGGCGAGACCCCGGCCTTCAACGCGCGATGAAGCTCGCCGCGCGAGACTATGTCGAGACCTGCGCCGGCCTTCGCCAGCGTGTGCACGATGGCGATGTTGGAGTTTGACTTGACCGAATAGCAGATCAGGTGAGGAATCGGGGCGAACGCGCGGTCGAGGCGCCCGTAGTGCCCCATCAGCGTGGCGTGACTATATATATAGGTAGGGGTGTCCACCTCGCGGGCGATGCGATCGAGGGGGACGTCTTCGCAGAACAGCCTGCCGCGACGATAGTTAAAATCATGCATTGCCGATCCCCAGCTTCTTCCTCCATGTCCGGAGCGCGCGCGCCACCTCCCGCGGAGCGGTGGAGCCACGGGAGCGCTTCCGGGCGACGGCCCGGTCCGGCAAAAGGAGCGCCAGGGCGCCCGCGTCAAAACGGCGCGAGAAGAGACGCAACTCCACGAGGGTGAGTTCCTCGAGCGTCCTCCCGCATTTAAGACAATCCCGCACGAGCGCACCGACCGCGTGGTGCCGGACGGAGGACCATGTCCGAGCACATATCTTACTCTGTATGCTGGCCTATTATGTGGAATGGCACATGCGGAAGGCTCTGGC
>JAPLCY010000191.1 GCA_026391995.1 Candidatus Auribacterota bacterium | reverse complement strand
GTCGGTCGACCCGTCCGAGATGACCAGCACCTGGAGTGAGGCGCGGGGATAGTCGAGCGCAAGGGTATTTTCGATTTTGCGCCCGATCATCTCCTCCTCGTCGTGCGCGGGAATAAGCATGGTGACCGACGGCGTGCACGGCCCCTTTCTGACCGGCCTGGGGAAAAGCCGCGCGAGGAGGATAAGGATACCGGGATAGAGCACGTAGCAGTACAAGAGCAGCAGGACGGCGGTCCACATGACAACGCTCATCCGCCCCTCCCCCCCGCCGCACGCGCCGAGATCACCTCGCCCATCGGGGCGAAGCGGAACTCGCCGAGCAGCCGTGCGAGGGTGCGCGCGTTGCGGCTGATCCCGCCGTAGTGCCTGAAGCGGGAAAGAGTTTTTAAACCCGGGCGCGGCAACTCCGTGTCGAACTCCCACGGGTGCGCGAAGACATTCGCCGGTTCACCGTTCCGGTGCGCCTGCCTGATCGCCCGGGCCGTCCATGCATAGGGGAAGAGGCGGAGATACCCGCCGCCGCCCGCGGGGAGCGTGACACCGGCGATCCGGACGGTCATGCCGGGAAACTCCCAGAGCACACGTCCCCCGCGCCGCGACACTATGTGCGGGAAGCGGCGCGCGCCGGGGATCCCGTAGCGGTCGTGCCGTATGGGGTAGATCGAGGCGTCATACGTGAACCCCTGATCGAGAAGCGCATCGAGAGCCCAGAGGGTATTGGAAGTGATCGAGAAGGTCGGGGCCCGGTATCCCCCCATCGCCGCGCCCCCGGCCTGTTCGAGCACCGTGCGCGCCCGTGTCAGGTCGCGATCGAATTCGCCGCGGCTCAGGCGTGTGATCATCGTGTGGTCGTAGCCGTGACAGGCAAGTTCATGCGCGCCGGAAACAATGCTCCGGACAACCCCCGGCGCCCGCTCCGCGACCCAGCCAAGGGTGAAAAAAGTCGCCCGGACATTGTGTCGCGCGAGGATATCGAGGATGACGTCGACCTGGCGTTCAACACGACTTTCCATCGTCTCCCATGAGGCGCGCGGGAATACATGAGAAAAAATCTCGGCCTGGAACCACTCCTCAACGTCAAAGCTGAGCGCGTTGACGATCCGCTCCTGCCGATCCATGCTACCGTCCCCCCGGTGCGACAGCGACCACAAAATGGAGTTTGCCTATGCGCGAGAGTTCCACGCGATGCCACCCGTTCTCCCGGAAGAGCCTGTACACCCTCCGCCTCGTGTAGAAGTGGACCGGGCAACCGGCCAGCGCCAGGCGCAGCTTGCGCACCGGCGCCCGCCACGTCCAGGCACGCGGGAAGGTGGCGACGAGGATCTCTCCCCCCTCCCTCATCCTGGCCAGATACGGCGCGGGATCGGCGATATAGTCAAAAAGCCCTATGGCGAGAATGATGTCATACCCCCGCTCCGCGGGGAGTGAGAGGAACTCTCCGGCCTTGAAAAGGCACCGGTCCGCGACGCCCGATTCCCCCGCGATTCGCCCGGCCATGGCGATCATGGCGGCGGCGCTGTCCACGCCGGTCACCCGCGCCCCGCGCCGTGCAAGCGCGATCGCGTAGCGCCCGCTCCCGCACCCGACGTCGAGGACGCGCTTCCCGTTGACCTCCCCGCACGCCTGCATGGTCGCATGGAAACGCGCCTGCATATCCCGGCGGAAGACGCGGTCCATGAGGCGCGCGAGCCGGCCCTTCCGCCCGGTATAGATGGCGTCGAAGGCGTCAGCCCCTGAATGAAAATATTCGGTTACGCGTGTATCCATAATTTAAAACGCGTACAGCAGGCAACAGCGCACGCAGGCCGGAAATATCCCCGCCGCCCTGAGCCGTCTGCGGAACCGGCGGGCGCGCTCGCCGTTCCATAGGGTCATAAAGTCGTTCGCGTTAAGCGAGCCGTAG
>JAPLCY010000109.1 GCA_026391995.1 Candidatus Auribacterota bacterium | reverse complement strand
ACAGGCGACTCGGTTTTCAGAAGCGTCCCGTCGGGTCTCGAGAACAGCGTCATAGTTCACTCATCCGGGGTGAGGCCGCGGCGGCAGCCAAGCCGGCATGTAACCATCCATGCGACACTGGTGCAACCGGAATGCGCACCGGCGCGCGGCGAAGGAACCTTCGATACCCCCCCGCACACAGCATCCCGCAACCGGAACTTCCATTCCCTGCCGCGCATTCTGCGCGGGGTGTGCAGCAGCCTGCGGCAACGCCGCAAACCGCTGATCAGCCTGGTGGGCAATCTCTCCTAAGGGAGGAACCGCCGCATGGACCGCACGGCGCACGCGGACTTCACGCGTCAATGGGGCCATAGGTATCCCTGACGCGCGTGGCAATGTTCCGCTGCGCTTGCTTCAAACGGTCCAGAAATCTTCCCTTATGCAGTTGGAAGGTCCACCTTCTGATGATTCTCGATCCAATAAACCGGAAAAAATAGTTACGCCATCTTCGATACCATCTTCTCCATCCTGATTTGATGCTGAAAACGTAAAAAAGCAAATACGGCATGGAGAAAATGGTAAGAAGGAACATAACCAAGCATCTCACATTGTAATAGCGGCCCATGATTCTCCGCACCGCACGCTGCATCTCCTCTGCGGTAAGAGGAGGATCAGGCTCGAAAAGAGGGAAACCTGCATCGTAATACTCCCAGCCCAGATCCTTGCGGGAATAGATCCTGTTCCGGCGTGCAAGCCGCTCCCGCAAGGCCGTGCCGGGCAGAGGAACGGGCAAAAGCACCTGGATGGTATCGATTCGCGCCTCCTTTATGAATCTCCTGTAATGGGCGACCCTTTCTTCTATGGGCATTGCATAGGCAAAGCCCTCTTTCATCGGATAGCCGAAGATGAACATGCCGTGCACAAAGAAACCGAAATGGTGAAACAGCCTGCTCAGCTCCACCATCTCCGCCGGCCGCAGGCCCTTGTTCATGGCCTTGAGTTCCTCGGGGATCGGCGACTCGAAGCCTATCGCGACGACATTGATGCCCGCGTTCCTCATCGCCGTGAGCAGCTCCGTGTCGCGTGCCGTATCCAGGCGGATCTGGACGGTAAATCTCAGGCGTCTGCCGATCTGTTCCTGATAATTTTTCAACAGGGAGCAGAGCCGCAGCGTTTCATCGCGGTCCTGGCCGAAAAAGTCATCCACGATAAAAAACTCTTTGCCCCCCATCGTCTCCACGATCCTGGCGACCTGCTCGACCAGCCTCTCCGCGGACGCGCAGCGCGGAGTGTCCTTTACCGTGCAGAACTCGCAGGCCATCTTGCACCCGCGCACCCTTCCCACGGGGAAAAACGTCACCCGGGCATACCTCAGCAGGGAAAAATCGGGCAGGGGCAGGGCGTCGAGATCCTGTATCGGCGGTCGCGCCGGGGTGCGGAGTATCGCGCCGTCCTCCCTATACGCCAGGCCTGCGACCGCCGAGAGATCGTCGCCGCGCGTGAACGCGCGCAGGAGCTCCTGTATGATCTCTTCTCCCTCCCCGAGCGCGATGATGTCGATATCCGACGAGAGCGCCTCCGGTATCGTCTCGTCCACACAGTGCTGCCCCCCCGCGACGGTTATGGCCCCCCCGCTCTTGTAAAAGCGCGCCAGATCGAGGATGCGGGGGATGGTGCTTGTGAGCCCCCCGTAGAATCCCACGACCTCCGCCGGTCTCCCCTTCTGGATCAGTTCGTGGTCCGCGCCGCCGGAGGCGCTCAGGGG
>JAPLCY010000145.1 GCA_026391995.1 Candidatus Auribacterota bacterium | reverse complement strand
GTATCGGCGATCACCTGGGTGGGCCTGGATCACCTCCTCGTGATGATCCTCCTTCAGTCGGAGGTGATGGAGCTCAAGGGAAATCCGAAGGCGCGCGCCGAGGCCGTGGTCATCGAGGCCAAAATGGCGCCGGAGCGCGGGGCTGTGGCGACCGTGCTCGTGCGGCGGGGCACCCTTCGCGTCGGTGACCCTATCGTTTGCGGTGTCCGCGCCGGCAAGGTGAAGGCCCTCTTCAACTATCTGGGCGCCCGCGTGCGCGAGGCGATGCCGGCGATGCCGGTGGAGGTGCTCGGCCTTAACGGCGTGCCTGTGCCCGGCGATGCACTCGTCCTCGCCGGGAGTGAGCGCGAGGCGAAGGGAATCGCCGAGACGCGGCGGGTCGAACGGCAGGCGGCGGGCGGCGGGGTCATGGCAAAAATGACGCTGGAGGATCTCTTCTCGAAGATCGCCGCGGGCAAGACGAAGGAGCTCAGGCTGATCCTCAAGGGGGACGTCCAGGGCTCGGTCGAGGCGCTGCGCGAGGCCCTCAGCAAGCTCGGCGGTGGCAAGGTGGGGGTCAATATCCTCCACTGCGCCGTGGGGGATATTAACGAGAGCGACGTCATGCTCGCCTCCGCCTCCGACGCCGTGGTCGTCGGCTTCCACACGCGAATCGATGTGAAGGCCAAGGATCTGAGCCGCAAGGAGAGCGTCGAGATCAAACTGTATAATGTGATCTATGAAGTGATCGAGGATGTTCACAAGGGGCTCGAGGGAATGCTCGAACCGGCGATCAGGGAGACCGTCCTCGGGCGCGCCGAGGTGCGGGAGATCTTCCGCGCATCGAAGGGCGAGGCCGTGGCGGGGAGTCTTGTCGTCGAGGGGAAGGTGAACGAGAACGCCAGGGCGCGCGTCATACGCGGAGAAAAGATCGTACATGAGGGCATGCTCGCCTCGCTCCGCCGCTTCAAAGACCCGGTCAAGGAAGTCAAGGCCGGAACGGAGTGCGGCATCCGTCTCCTTAACTACAATGAGCTCGCGGTAGGGGATATGATCGAGGTGTTCAGGATGGACAAGGTGCCTCAGAAACTGTAACCACGGTTCATGGTCGCTGGAATAAAGAAACAACAGTGCCATCCTCCCTTTTTAGCCTGGATTATTCATCAGACTTATAAAAGAGCAATTTTAACGGTGCAACATGTGCAACCGCGGATTTCGCGCCCCGAGCCGAAGGCTTCCCTTTAGGAAAGGGGCCCCTTTGGGGGATTGGACGGATTCCGTATAAGAATCTGCGTAATCGGCGGTTAAAACGTTAAAACTTGGTGGATAAATCAGGTTAGTGGGTTTCCCCTATGTTGTACGATAAATTTTTTCTCTTAGAACTTACAGCTTATTGCATATAGCTGCCGTTATGATCATCGGAATCGTCGAGCTCAAGCTGAGCATGCCGGGGAATCGCTCCCTGAAAGACAAACGGACGATCCTCAAGTCGCTCAAGGACGGCATCCGCAACAGGTTCAACGTTTCTGTCGCCGAAGTGGGATCTCACGACGAGTGGTGCGCGGCCTCCGTCGCGGCGGCGATGGTGAGCGTCGAACGGGAGCACGCGCACCAGGTGCTCGAGGCGGTGGCCGAATATACCCGGCGCCGCGGTGACGCGGTTTTGCTTGATTATGCCATCCAGATGCTTTGAGCGGCCGCCGTATCCCCGTGTGCCTTTATCTTTAAAATTTCCACCGGCGCACACTGACGTGTGCGCTACGGAGAGAGAAAAGCGATGCTACTATGGGTGGCACACTGAAGTGTGCCCTACAGTGTGCCCTGCAGTGCGTGCTGCGGGAGTTATGGAGGAATTATGAGCCAACGCAGGATTGCACGGATTGAGGAGCTTCTCAGAGAGGAGCTGAGCGTGATCATCCGCGACGAGGTCAATGACCCGCGGATAGGATTTGTGACGGTCTCCCAGGTCAAGGTGAGCGCCGACCTGGGCCACGCGAAGGTCTACGTCAGCGTCATGGGGGACGCGAAGGCCAGAGAGGCGACGATGAAGGGGATCACCAGCGCCGGGGGGTATATCCAGCGGGCGCTGGGGGCGCGGGTGAAGCTCAAGTTCCTTCCCCATCTGGAGTTCCTCCTCGACGACACCCTGGATCAGGCGTTCCATATCGAGGAGATACTGAAGAAGATTGAGGATGAAAAATCGAATAAGTGATCCCCGGGGCATCACCCCCGTCGCGGCGCTGGTGCGCGGCGGCACTTCCTTCCTCATCTGTGGACACGTGCGCCCCGACCCCGACTGCATCGGTTCACAGCTCGCGCTCGCGCGCGGCCTGTCGCGGCTCGGCAAGCGTTCAGAGCTCTGGTTGGCCGACCCGGTGCCCGAAAATTGCCGCTTCCTCCCGGGGAGCGAGCGCATCCGTACCCCCTCCGCTGACGGGCGCGCCTTCGATGCAGCGTTCGTCCTCGACACCCCCCGTCCCGAGCGCCTGGGCGTGATCGCGGACCTGGTACGAGGGATGCCGGTGACGGTGAACGTGGATCATCACCCGAGCAATACCCGATGGGCCGCGCACAACGTGGTTGATCCGCACGCAGGCGCCACCGCGGAGCTTATTCACGCCCTCCTCGCCGAGTTGGGCGTTTCCACCGACAGGGATATTGCCGTGTGCCTCTACGCCGGGCTGCTCACCGATACCGGGCGTTTCTGCTACAGCAACACCACGCCGGGAATCCACCGCATGGCAGCGGAGCTGATCGAGGCGGGGGTGAAGCCGGAGAAGATCGCCGAGAATATTTACGCGAGTGCGCGCATCCAGAAGATACGGCTGCTGGCGCGCGTGCTTGCCACGCTCGAGCGGGACGGCGCGCTGGCCTGGATCCGGCTCACGCAGGCGATGTACCGTGAGAGCGGGGCGTCTCCAGAGGATGCGGAGGGTTTCGTCAACTACGCCCGCGATCTCGAGGGTATCAGGGTGGCGCTGCTCTTCGAGGAGGGAGCGGACGGTGGTTCAACCCGCGTGAGCATGCGCTCGCGCGATGCCCGCATCAACGTGGACAGGATAGCCGGGCGCTACGGCGGCGGGGGGCATGGCGCGGCCGCGGGCGCTGTGGTCCCGGGAAGGATGGAGGACGTGGAGCGGAGGGTGCTGGATGATGTCAGAAACGCGCTTGGCGGGGCGTGAGGCGATGAGCGGTTTCCTGCGGGTGAACAAACCCTCCGGGTTGACCTCGCATGACGTGATTGACAAGGTACGGCGCGCGACCGGCGTACGGCGGGTGGGGCATGCGGGCACGCTCCGGCGCTGAAACATCAGGGCATCCCCCTCTACCGGCTCGCCCGCAGGGGCATGGCGGTTCCGCGCGAGGCGCGCACGGTGAATATTCATGAACTCGAGCTCCAGGCGTTTGCGCCGCCTGAGGCGCGCGTGCGGGTGGCGTGCTCGAAGGGCACCTACGTGCGCACGCTCTGTGCCGATATCGGCGCGGCGCTCGGATGCGGCGCCTGCCTGAAGGCGTTGGTGCGGACGCGGATCGGCGGCGTGTGCCTGGACGAGGCGCGCACGCTGGACGAGGTGATGGCGCTCAGCGCGGATGATCTCGCGGCCCTGCTTATGCCGCCGGGAGTTGGGGATGATGAAGGTTGTGCGGGGGATTGACGACGGGGCGCTGCACGCCGCGGGTTCCGTGGCATTGACCATCGGCGTGTACGACGGCGTGCATCTCGGGCACCGGCGCGTGATCGAGGTGCTGCACTCGCTCGCGCGGCGGGACAACTCCGCAACGGCGCTCCTCACCTTTGAGCCGCACCCGCGCCAGGTCACCAGGGGGCAGTCCGCGCCGCGGCTGACCTCGATCGAGCACCGCCTGAGGCTCCTCGATCGCTGCGGCCTTGATTTCTGTCTGGTAGTGCCCTTTGACGCCGCCCTGGCGGCGGAACCGGCGGAATCGTTCATCGCGCGTCTCGCCACTGCGATGAGGCTTCGCCGGATCTGCGTGGGGCCGGGCTTTGTTTTCGGGAGGCGGCGCGAAGGGGACAGCGCCCTACTCGAGGGGATGGGTGCCCGCTACGGCTTTGCCGTGGAGGCGGTCCCGCGGGTCGAGGTGGATGGCGCGCCGGTGAGCTCCACGGCGATACGGCATATGGTGCGCCACGGCGACCTCGAACGCGCGGCCCGTTTCCTGGGGAGGCCATATTCGCTCTTCGGCGCCGTGGTGCCGGGGAAGGGCCGGGGGGGGATGCTGGGAGCCCCCACTGCGAACCTCGACGTGGACGGAGAGCTTCTCCCCCCGCAGGGCGTTTACGCCGCCCGTGTGCTGCGCAGCGAACGGTCGTACGACGGCGTTCTTAATATCGGCGGTGGCGGGGAGGTCGAGGCGCACCTGTTTGAATTCAGCGGCACCCTGTACGGCGAGCGGCTGGAGGCCATCATGGGCGGCAAGCTCCGCGAGGAGCGCTCCTTCCCGGACGACGAAGCGCTTGCCCGCCAGATACGATGTGACATTGCAATTGCGAAGGAAATGCTGCATAATGGTGCGTCCGGCAACAGCAGCGTGTGTGGAATGGACGCACGATAACCCGTCCCCCCTCTAGGCCAGCCGAATCGCCAACGGCAGGCGTGGAGAGGGGCGTACTTGGGAGGAGGATGCACCATGGCGCTCGACAAGGGGAAGAAGGAAAGCGTACTCAAGAAGTACAGGCTGCATGAGACGGACACCGGTTCCGCCGATGTCCAGGCTGCCCTGCTCACCGCGAGAATCAGTCAACTCGCCGAACACCTGAAGACCCACAAGAAGGACCACCATTCGCGCCGGGGGCTTCTCTGCCTCGTCGGCAGGAGGCGGAAGATCCTTGATTACCTGCAGCGGATAAGCGAGGATCGGTACAAGGCGCTGATCAAGAAACTGGAACTGAGAAAATAGCACCAGCGGGCCGTTCCGGCCCGGGCGGGAGTCGCACGTGTGTGCCCCCGCCCGGAGATCCGCAACGGCCGCAGAGAGAGGAGTTGTAGAGGTATGACAGTGACGAGAGTACAGACACGCATCGGCGAGAAGGACCTGATCATAGAGACCGGTAAG
>JAPLCY010000336.1 GCA_026391995.1 Candidatus Auribacterota bacterium | reverse complement strand
CAAGCCCTCCTCGCCAAGATAAAATTATTGATAAAGTAACCCTATTCATTCTTCGCGGTCGGAGCAGCCCGCCCCCTGATAACCTCATTAACGTGCGCGCGGTAATGAGGCAGTTTCGTGAAGATGGCATACCCCCCACCCTCACCCTCCCCCGCAAGGGGGGAGGGGATATGATTTGAAGGCGCCCCGTAACTCAAGCCTTGTCGGGCGCGGTACTCCCTCAGTTATCCAAAGTGCATTACCCCCTCACCCCAACCCTCTCCCTCAGGGGGAGAGGGGAAAAGGCAGGGTACCCCGGCATGACTGAGGGAGTACCGGGCGAGGCACAAATTTATTGCCCGCGAATCCAAATCATGGGATGATAAATAACAAGGCGGTTGTTCTGACGCGAGAGGGATCACGATGGCACAATCCACGATAAATCGGCGCTCATACCTCCCTGTGGTCGTCACGCTCCTCGCGGGAGTCGTTATCTCTGCCGCAGCATTCAAGTTTATCCGCGGGTGGGAGCTCTCGCGGATCGAGAATTCATTCAGGCCGCTCGTCTTCGACCGCACAGAGCTCTTTCAGGACAAGGTCAATGACCATATCGAGAAGCTCAAATCCCTCGCCGCCTTTTTCGACGCCAGCAAGGAGGTTGAGCCCGCCGAGTTCACGCGGTTCGTCGGCGTAATTCTCTCAGACTATCAAGTGCCGATAGTGTTCGGCTGGCTGCCGCGCGTTAACGATGCCGAGCGGGATGCATTCGAGCAGGCGGCGCGGCGTGACCTCGGGGTCCCGTTCCAGATTACCCAGAAGGATCCGCGGGGAGACATGGTGCGGGCAACGCAGCGCAGCGAATACTTCCCCATGCGTTATATCGAGCCCTTCACCGCAAATATATCCCTCCTCGGATTTGATGCCCTCTCCGATCCCGACCGCAGGAACGCCATGGAGCGAGCCCGCGACACCGGTCTCCCGGCGGCCACGAAGCGTATCCAGCTCATCAATCGGCCGAGCAGCGAGTATTATTGCCGGGTTTTTTCCCCCATCTACAGCAAGGGTCTGCCGGTGTCCACTGTCGAGGAGCGCCGTAAGGCGATCGATGGATTCGTGTCCGTAATATTCGGGATAGGTTCGACATTCGAAACGACGCAGAAGAATCTCATCCCGAAGGGGATCGACACATTCATATATGACGGCAGCGCACCTAAAAACGAGCAGTTTCTTTACTACCATCCATCGCGGCTGTATCCGGGAAGGCAGAACTCTCCCGATTCCCCGTGTGTCATCCCCATGAGTTCTCAGTGGAGCGAATCCCTCGACGTGGCGGGCCGGCAGTGGCGCATTGTGAGCCGGATATGCCCGGAAGAATATGCCCGACAGCGCCTCTGGCAATCCTGGTTTGCCCTGATCATTGGCCTGCTCCTTACCTCGCTGATAACTTTTTATTTCATCGAGGCGGCGGGCCGGGTGGTGCGGGTCCAGATGCTGGTGGATGAGCGGACATCGGCGCTCCGCTATGCCAACAGCGCCCTCGAGGCGCAGATCGCCGAGCGGATGAAGATCGAGGGGATGCTCTCGGCCGAGCGGGAGCGCCTCGAGGTGACGCTCCACAGCATCGGCGACGGGGTGATCGCCACCGACACCTCGGGCGCAATCACGCTCATCAACGCCGCAGCCGCGGCGCTTACCGGCTGGAGCGCGGGAGAGGCGGCGGGCAGGCCGAGCCAGGAGATATTCCACATTGTTCGGGAGGGCACGCGGGAAAGATGCGCCGATCCGGTGCAGCAGGTGCTCAAGAGCGGACAGATCGTGGGCCTGGCCAACAACACGGTTCTTATCGCGCGCGACGGGACGGAGCGCGTAATCGCGGACAGCGCTGCGCCGATACGGGACACGAGGGGCGCGATCATAGGCGTCGTGCTGGTGTTCAGGGATGTCACGGAGATAAGGAATACCCAGCAGGCGCTCAAGAAAAGCGAGATCAGGCACAAGACTCTTTATGATTCTTCCGCAGACGCAATTATGATAACGAGTATCGAGAAGGGATTTCTCGCGGGGAACAGCGCCACCATTAAAATGTTCAGGTGCAAAGACGAGAAGGAGTTTGTCGCCCAGACACCCGCAACGCTGTCTCCGGAGTATCAGCCGGACGGGGCCCCATCCCCGGCAAGGTCCCGGCAAATGATGGCGATTGCCATGGAAAAGGGCTCGCACTTATTCGAATGGACGCACAGGCGCGTGGACGGGAGCGAATTTGCCGCCACCATCCTGTTGACGAGAATGGAGATCGGGGGGGAGAAACTGTTGCAGGCGACGGTGCGCGATATCTCTGACCGCAAGGAGGCCGAGAACTCCCTGGCCTGGGAGGCGGGGGTGAACGCGTCGATCGCCGAGCTTTCCAAGGCGCTCATCACCTCGCCCACTATCGATGACATATCCGCCCTGATTCTCGACCAGGCACAGCGGCTTACGGGGAGCGAATTCGGATTTGTCGGTTATGTCGATCCCAAAAGCGGCAATTTTATCGTCCCCACGCTGACGAGGGGAATGTGGGAGAAGTGCGAGGTCCATGATAAGAAATTCATATTCAGCACGCGTAGGGGCCTGTGGGGTTGGGTGCTCGAGAACCAGAAGCCGATCATGACCAATGCCCCCTCAGCGGATCCGCGCTCGACCGGGACACCGGAGGGGCACGTCCCGATCAAACGTTTCCTGGGGGCGCCGGCAATCCTGAAAGGGGCCATCGTCGGGCAGGTC
>JAPLCY010000389.1 GCA_026391995.1 Candidatus Auribacterota bacterium | reverse complement strand
CCTCGTCGGCGGCATGGAGAAGATATACGAGCTCAACAGGAACTTCCGCAACGAGGGTATCTCGACCCGGCACAATCCCGAGTTCACGATGCTCGAGCTGTACGAGGCCTACGCGGACTACCATGAGATCATGAAACTGGTCGAGGAGATGATCAGCTCGCTTGCCCGGGATATTCTCGCCAGCGACCGCATCACGTACAAGGGGCATGAGATTATCCTCACCCCTCCCTGGTCGCGGCTCCCGTACCTCGAGGCGATACGCCAGTGCACCGGCCGGGACCTCTCGCCCGAACGGGGCGAGGCAGCCGCGATTGCAGTGGCGGAGGAGCTGAAGCTTCAGATCGAGGGGCCGAAGACCTATGCGAAAATCGTGGATGAGACGGTCAAGGGCATGGTCGTGCCGGCGCTCCTGCAGCCGACGTTCCTCGTCGACTATCCGGTCGCCCTCTCGCCGCTGGCGAAGAAGATCCCCGGCAGGCCGCTCCTCACCGAGCGCTTTCAGCCGTTCATCGGCGGTCTCGAGATAGGCAACGCCTTCTCAGAGCTCTGCGACCCGATAGACCAGCGGGAGCGGTTCGCGGCCCAGCTTGCGGCGCGCGAGCGCGGCGATGAGGAGGCGCACCGGATGGATGAGGATTTTATCAGGGCCCTCGAGTACGGCATGCCGCCGGCGGGCGGTGTGGGGATCGGCGTCGACCGCCTCGTCATGCTCTTCACCGGCAGGGAGTCGATCCGCGATGTCATCCTTTTCCCTCAGTTGAAACCGGAAGACGGCGCCGGGGATCAAGCCGCAGGCGGCACCCAATAACGGATATGTTCGGAGTCCATGGTGAAACTCCCCTTTGAGCTTTTCGTCGGGCTGAGATACCTCAAGGCGAAGCGGAAGCATCGCTTCATCTCGTTCATCACCTTCATCTCGCTTGCCGGAGTGGCTCTTGGCGTGATGGCCCTCATCGTCGTGCTCGCCGTGATGAGCGGTTTCGAGCGCGACATGAAGGAGAAGGTGATCGGCATCAATGCCGCGCTCAATATCTCCATGAAGGGCCTCCTCCACGGTTACCGGGAGGTGATTGCCAAGGCCCAATCCGTGCCCCGCGTTGTCTCGGCCACGCCGTATATCATGGGGCAGATAATCATCAGGGGGTCCACGCAGGCCCGCGGCGTGGTCGTGCGCGGCATCGACCCGGCCGGGGAGGCGCGGACGACGGCGCTGGGAAAATACATGTCACAGGGTACGCTTCTCAAAAACGGCCCGGGCGTCCTCATCGGGGAGGAGCTCGCGCGGGATATGGGGTTTGACGTGGGTGACGCGGTCAAGCTCGTCTCACCCGTCGAGGTGCAGACCCCGGCGGGGCCGGTGCCGGTCATGCTCGAGCGGGTGGTGGAGGGGATCTTTGATTCGGGGATGTTCGAATACGACTCGTCCCTTGTCTACGTGGACCTCGACACCGCCCAGAAGCTCTTTCGTTTCCCGGATGCGGTCCATGGCGTCAGCGTGAGGGTCGAGGATCTTGAGCAGACGAATGCCGTGCGCGGCGATCTCAACCGGATGTTCGCCTATCCCTATCTTGTGACGAGCTGGATGGAGAAGAATCCGAATCTCTTCGCCGCGGTAAGAATGGAGAAGAAGGTCATGTTCATCATCGTCACCCTCATCGTCCTTGTCGCGGCGCTCAATATCGCCAGCACGCTCATCATGGTGGTGATGGAGAAGACGACGGATATCGGCATCCTCAAGGCGATCGGCGTCAGGCAGGCAAGCATCATGAGAATCTTCACGATGGAGGGGGCGGTCATCGGGGTGGCCGGCGCCATGATCGGCGTCGTCGCGGGGTACCTCTTCGCGGAGTTCATCAACCCGATCGCCGACGCCATCGGCTGGCTCACCGGCTTCCAGCTTTTCAGGAGTGACATCTATTATCTCGATGGCATCCCGGTGGATCTCTCGTGGGCCCGGATCGCCGTCACCGCCGGGGTCGCCATCGGCCTCAGCGTCCTCGCCGCCATCTACCCCGCATGGAAGGCGTCCAGGCTCGACCCCGTGGAGGCGCTCAGGTATGAGTGAGGCATTGCTCGAGGTGCGGGATGTCCGCAAGTCGTACCAGAGCGGCGCGACGCGCCTCGATGTGCTGAAGGGAATAGACCTCGGCATTACACGGGGCGAGATCCTCTCCATCGTGGGCCCCTCCGGCGCGGGGAAGAGCACGCTCCTGCACATCATGGGGGCGCTCGACCGGCCCGACTCGGGATCGGTGCTCCTCGGGGGCAGCGACCTCTTCGGCATGAGCGAAAATGCCCGCGCCAGGGTGCGGAACAGCACCATCGGTTTCGTTTTCCAGTTCTACCACCTGTTGCCCGAGTTCACAGCCCTGGAGAATGTTCTCATGCCCTCCATGGTCTATCGCGATGGGGCGTTCAGCGGCCGTGCGCGGGGGGAGGCGAGGGCCTCGGAGCTCCTCGACATGGTGGGATTGGGCGGGCGCGTCACGCACAAGCCCGCCGAGCTCTCGGGCGGCGAGCAGCAGCGGGTCGCGATCGCACGCGCCCTTATGACCGGCCCAGCGCTCGTCTTGGCCGACGAGCCGAGCGGGAACCTCGATTCGAAGACGGGCGCGGGGATACACCAGCTCATTGCAGAGTTGAACACACATTCCGGCCAGACGTTTGTGATCGTGACGCACGACGAGGAACTAGCGAGGATAGCGCACCGGAAGGTGAGG
>JAPLCY010000182.1 GCA_026391995.1 Candidatus Auribacterota bacterium | reverse complement strand
ACGTGACCCCATACAAGCGCGGCTTACCGTATCCTGAAATACCCGTCGCTCGCGTCCCACACGGCAGAACACAGGATGCTCTGGACGCAGATCTGGTAGTTGCTTCCAGTCGGGATGCCCGTCGGGAGGACACAGGTATATGCGCCGGTGTTCGTCACGTTCACCGTTGTGTAGATCGAACCGCCCCTGAGAAGCCCCAGCGTCAGAGGGTTCCCCACCTGCCCGACCGTCTGCCAACGGAAGGTCACCGTCAGCCCCCTCGTCAGCGTCTCTCCCCCGTTGGGGTAGATCACCCTGAGATAAGGCGCCGGCGTCGGTGTCGGCGTTTCGGTAGGTGGAGGAAGGTAATGCACCCTGGCCTTAATTACATCTATCCAGCTGCAATATCCCGCAAAATCGGTGGCGAAATTAGTCCCAAAATCAGAAGGGGTCCATGCCTGGCCCCAGAGATCGGTGCTGCCCCCGAACGTAAGCCAGGTCACCGCAACCCCGAATGGACCCCGCTTCTCTCCGTGGGTCCAATACTCATCACCAATCGGCCATGTGCCCTTCTTCAACCTGCAGGTCATGTAGGAATCCGCATCGCACCCTCTGATTTTCATGGTGATTTCTATACCATTGATAATGGAACCGGCGGGGATATTGAAACCGTAATTGTAATAATCCTGCTCCTCCTCCGGGCACATGGCCTCCAGCCTATCTTCCATGTAGGCATTCGTCGGTCTGCTCCAATCACTGACCTCCAGCCCTTCGGACACGGGGGTGCGCCAGCCCTTATCGGCCGCCGGCAATAATGTCGATGATGTAATGAATGCCGCAAGCGCCGCCAATCGGTACGATGTTATTTGTATATTCGCCCAAGCGGAAAATATCATAACTGGTACCCCCTAGTGACATTGCGATTCGCTTATTGGGGAGCGCAACTATCGTGCCAGGGGGCGCCGGGGCGGGAGTCAAAATGCCGTAATCCGTATCCGCTTCCCGGATGCCCTGTTAGATGCGGGAGGCAACACTATCGGGCTGATCGACGCCGGGAGCGGGTGTAAACTATCGTAGACTATCAGGACGGATGTCAACCCCGATAGACAGGGACGGTGGAGATGGGCCTGTACACCCGGGGGGGTGCGGGCGGATTACAGCTCGACGGCCACCGAGATTTCGCCGCAGTCGGGGAACTTGGGGCAGTTGAGGCAGTCGCCCCAGATCTTGTGCGGAAGCTTCGACTTGGGATAGCGCCCGAAGCCGCACTTCTTGAAAAATTTTGGCACATACGTGAGGGCGAACACACGCTTGAGGCCGAGGATGCGGGCCTCCGCCAGGCACTTGAGCACCATGCGTTTCCCGACCCCCATACCCTTGTGCGATTCGCGCACGGCGAGGGATTTAATCTCGGCGAGATCCGCCCAGATCATGTGGAGCGCGCAGCAGCCGATGAAGCGTCCATCCTCATCCGCGATCCAGAAATCGCGTATATTTTCGTACAGGTCGTTGAGCGAACGCGCGAGCATCCAGTCTTTTTTCGCAAAATAGTTGATCAGCTTCTGTATCTCCGGTACGTCGGCAAGCACGGCGCGGCGTATTTTCATCTCGTTACCCTCGCTATTGTCCTCGAACTCTCGATAGCTTGATCGCTCAATGGCTATTCTTTATTCTCTCGTATGTACGCCGCCGTCTTCTCGATCATCTCTTCCAGCATGACCGCCGGCGTGAATCCCGTGAGTCGGTGCAGCTTGCCGACATCCGCCGCCCGGCGCCCCATGTCCTCAAATCCCTCCTCGTATGCCTTCTCATAGGGGACATGCGTGATCGCCGAGCCGCTCTTCGTGATCCCGATGATCGTTCCGGCGAGCCGCTCGATGCTGATCTCGCGGTCGCTTCCCACATTGATGACCTGGCCCTCCGCGGCGGGGAGCCCGGCGAGGACAAGGAGCGCCCGGATGAGGTCGCCGACGAAGAGGAAGCTCCTCGTCTGCGTCCCGGTGCCATAGACCGTCAGATCCTTCCCCTCCAGCGCCTGCCGTATGAGCCTCGGGAAGACCATGCCGTAGCGCCCCGTCTGCCGGGGCCCCACGATATTGAAGAACCGGCAGATCACCACCGGCAACTTCCCTTCGCGAAAATATGCCAGAGCGAGGAACTCGTCGATCGCCTTCGAGCATGCGTAGCTCCAGCGCGACTTGATCGTCGGTCCGAGCACGAGATCGTCATCCTCGGCAAAGGGGACCTTGTTGCTCTTGCCATAGACCTCCGAGGTGGACGCGAGGATCACTTTCTTGTGTTTCTTGGCAGCCATGTTCAAGGCTATCTCGGTGCCACGGATGTTGGTCGAAATGGTCCGCACCGGGCTCTCGACGATGAGACGCACTCCCACGGCGGCGGCAAGGTGGACGACCAGGTCGCAGCGGTCCACAAGCTCGGCCATGAGCGGGACGTTTATGATCGTGTCGATGGTGTGGTGAAAGCGGGGATTGCGCGTGAGGTGGTCGATGTTGGCCATGCTGCCGGTCGAGAGGTCGTCGATGATGTCAACCTCGTCGCCCCTGGCGAGGAGGGCCTCGGCGAGGTGCGAGCCGATGAATCCCGCGCCGCCCGTCACAAGAACTCTCATTGCCCCTCCGTGAAGGCGCCCATGCGGCGGTATTTGTCGTAGCGCCTTTTGACAAGCTCGTCCAGCGGGATCTTCGCAAGTTTCCGCACCGATTCAACCAGGGCCTTCTTGACCTCCCGGGCGGCGGCCTCGTACCCGCGGTGCGCGCCGCCGAGCGGCTCGGGGATGATCCGGTCGATGATGCCGAGATCGAGCAGCTCCCGGGGCGAGATGCGGAGCGTGCTAGCCGCCTCGGGCGCCTTGCTGTGGTTCTTCCAGAGGATCGCCGCGCACCCCTCGGGTGAGATGACCGAGTAGTAGCTGTTCTCCAGCATCATCACCTCGTCCCCCACCGCGATTCCGAGCGCGCCCCCGCTCCCCCCCTCGCCGATGATGGTCACAATGATCGGGGTCTTCAGGCCGCCCATCACGCGCAGGTTGCTGGCGATCGCCTCCGCCTGCCCGCGCTCCTCGGCGCCGATGCCGGGATAGGCGCCCGGTGTGTCGATAAACGATATGACGGGGAAGCGGAACTTCTCGGCCATCTTCATGAGGCGTTGCGCCTTGCGGTACCCCTCGGGGTGGGCGCTCCCGAAGTTCCTTCGCAGATTCTCTTTCGTGTCGCGCCCCTTCTGCTGACCCACGACCATGACCGTGCTCCCCTGGAGCCGCGCCAGCCCACCGACGATCGCCTGGTCGTTGCCGAAGAGGCGGTCGCCCGCAAACTCGACGAATCCCTCCATCGTCAGGTGGATGTAGTCCAGGGTGTACGGACGCTGGGGGTGGCGCGCGATCTGGACCCGCTGCCAGGGGGAGAGGTTGTTGTATATCTCCCTTCGGACGTGGTCGAGCTTCTTCTGGAGACTGCCGATCTCATCGGTGACGTCGACCGACTGCGTCTCCGAGAGCTTCTTCAAGCCCTCGATCTTGCTCTCGAGCTCCAGTATCGGTTTTTCGAAGTCAAATCCGCCATTCATGAGACAAGCTCCCTAATAAGCTATCAAGCTATCAAGCTATCGAGCGAGATACAACAAAACATATGTTCACCGCGCCGGAGAATTTCTGCGCGATTGCATCCTGAGTTTGCTAATAAAAGCACCGATCATCTTGTTGATCTCCGTGAAAATCGACTCATATTCTCTGTATCTCGAATCGGTAATGAGGCCGGCTTTTGATGCATTACATAACCAGTTGTCTGTTTCGGCAGCCGAGCCCCTCGAATATCTAAGAAATTGCTCAAATTCACCCGGCGTTCCCCTGCCATATCCTTCAGCAATATTCGCACCAATTGAGCCGGCAGATCTTAAAAGCTGATAGCATATGCTGTTCGACACTCTATTATTAGGCCACTTCGATATATCTTCATACACCATGTCAAAGACAGTGCCGGCTTTCTGTCATATTTTAATATCCTTATAACTCTTTGTTGTTTCCATCTTCTTTATCGCTTAATGGCTCGATGGCTAGTCTACTATGGTGACCGGTGTCCCGACCGGGAGCATCGTAAAAAGCTCCTCGACATCCTTGTTGTGCATCCGTACGCAGCCGGCGCTCACCTTTTTTCCGATCGTCTCGGGCTCCCAGGTGCCGTGAATCCCGTAGCCGCGGCAATCGATGGCAATCCACCGCGTCCCGAGGAGGTTGCCGGGGTCGCCGTACGGAATCCTGCCGCCGCCCGGCTTGTACCAGTCCGGCTCGACTACCTTATCGGTGATCTTGAATTCTCCGGCAGGCGTGCTCCCCTGCTTCCCCGTACCCACGGGATATATCTTCACCATGCGGTCATCGGCCTTGAGCGTGAGCGTGTTCGCCGATTTCGACACCACGACCGAGAATTTCGAAATATTGACCTTTATGCGTTGATCCGGCTGGAGCCGGCCACTCTTGAGACGCTCCCTGTTCATCTCTTTGAGGAGATCGACGGTGGTGCCATATCTCTTCGCGATCCTCTGGAGGGTGTCGCCGCGGCGGATGACATACTCCTCCGTGCCGGGCGTGATCCCCGGCGAGAAGAGGAGCCTCACGTAGAGCTCGCCCATCTTGCACTGCGCCTCGCCAAATGCCGGGCTCCCGGGGTATTCCCCGGCCGCCCTTCGCGCTTCCTCGAACGCACCGGCGAGATCACCCTGGCGATCGAGGAGATCCGCGCGGGCGAGACGCTCTCTGCACGGATCGACGGCAACCGGCGCGGACTGCGCCGCCTTCGGTTTTTCCAGGGCAAGGTACACCCTGTACCCCCCCGCGACGAGGAGAGCCAGAAAGACGAGTATCCCAAGTTTCTTACCGGTACGCATGACTACAGCCTACAGTTGACAACGCGAAACCAAAAGCCCGGAGACAAGGCACACGGCCCCGCAGGCGTGCATTATACACCATCAGGAGAGTGAGATTAAGGATTTTTGCTGTCGCGGGGGAGCGGCTCGGTGAGGATGATCGAGCGGATCCACGCGGTGACCGTCTGGAACCGGAAGTGCGCGAGGATGCCGTAGGCGGTGTACGCGAAGAATAGCAAGAAGAACGAGATCTCCGGGTAGATCACCACGATCACCGCCGAGATTACTATCCCCACGAGGTTCAAAAACGGCTTCTTTTTTTTCGCCCCCGACCCCTGGAATGCGGGGTAGCGGATGGTGCTCACCATGAGGTACGCCAGCGCGAGCATGAGCAACGGCAATCCCCTGACGATTACGTGCAGGTCGTAGCGCCCCGCGAGCACGATCACCGAACAGATGAGTCCCGCCGCTGCGGGCGTGGGGAGACCGGTGAAGGAGCGCCGCTCCTCCTTGTTGATCTGTGCGTTGTAGCGCGCGAGGCGCAGCGCGCAGCAGACGGAATAGAGAAAGGCGATCGCCATCCCGGGGCGCCCCATGCCGTCCAGGATCATCGAGTAGCCCATGATGGTGGGGAGGATGCCGAAGGAGAGCATGTCGGAGAGTGAGTCGAACTCTATGCCGAAACGGGTTGTCGCCTCCCGGCGCCGCGCGAACTGCCCGTCGACAAAGTCGAAGAGCATCGCGACGAGGCACGCCTCGGCGGCGTAGAGATACTGGCTGTGCATGACGAACGTCATGCCGAGCATGCCGCAGAAAAAGTTGCCCGTCGTCAGCAGACTCGGGATAAGCGGCACCATTTTCATGCGCACCTCGCAATCACCGTCTCGCCGCCCCGGACCCGCTGCCCGGGTGCAACCATGAGTTGCGCGTCGAGCGGCAGGAAGACGTCCACGCGCGAGCTGAACTTGATCATGCCAATCTTCTGTCCCGCCCGGATGCAGTCGCCCACGGCGCAGCGGCAGACGATGCGCCTGGCGATCATGCCGGCGATCTGCCGGATGGCCATCGTCGTCCCCTGCCACTTTATCCCGATGGTGTTGTTCTCGTTCACCACGGAGGCGATGTCGTTCATGGCGTTCTTGAAGGACCCCTTCCGGTAGTGCATGTAATCCACCGTCCCGCTCACGGGCGCATAGTTGATGTGCACGTCGAATACCGAAAGGAATATGCTGATCCGGTGCACCCGGCGCCCGAGATAGCTCTGCTCCTCGATTTCGTCAATCCGCATCACCCTGCCGTCGGCGGGCGCGACCACATCGCCTTCAGTAGCCACGGCGGTGCGCCGCGGGGAACGGAAGAAACAGGCAAAACCGAGTGCAAGGACAAAACAACTCACAGCAAGAGAAGCAGATACGCGCATAAGCACCGCCCCGAGCAACACGGGGAGCAGTATATAAATGAACCCTTCTTTCGCAATTGGGATTCTCACCAATATGACCTCATTGTCAGTGGTACTATACTACAAAAATCCCTTGAGTTCAAATCCTTTTGATCCCCCCGCGCTGTAACTTCTTGTAGCGCAGCCCGTGACGCCGGCACCGCACCACGCGCCCACGCTCACCCCCAACAAGTTTTTCTCGTACCACTTCAGTTATGCGGGGGTCGCCGGCCACTCACAACTTCCCATTACCCTCTTGATCATGTCAAATCATAGAATCCATTATCACACTCTGTTAGAATGGCACTATGCGGAGATCGAGCGTTGCGGCATTTTTCTTTGGAGGCAACTTCCTGGCACTTGCCCTCCTGGCAATCGTGCCTCGCACCGGGGCATCAGGCTTCCTTTACGATTGCGCCGCCATCATCGCCATCTTCTTCGTCCCGGGCACCGCGCTTGTCCTTGCATTTTCGAAACGGGAGCGCATCCCGCTCTTCGAACTGCTCGCCTTCGGTTTCGGGACGAATGTCATCACCCTATCGGCGGCGACAACCGTTATCAAACTCGCGGGAACGTCGATCAATCGGGGGCTGTTGCTTGCACTCATGGCACTGTGCGTGTGGCTTGCGCTCCTGATGCTCCTCCGCCGGCGTCGCCTGCCGGCGATCCATTGGGACCTCCGCATCCCCCTCCCTCTTCTCTGCGCCGCCTTCGTCTCCTTTCCCACGCTGTATGTGTTTCTCGGCGGCTACACCTCGCTGGGGCCGCGGCAGCATTGGCTGATCGAACAGGTGCAGGAGATATGCGACCACATTCCCGATCCAGTCAATCCTTCGATCACGCGAAACTATATCGGCCCGGGTATGGCGCGCACCGGTGACTATCTTTCGCTCCCCCGCGGCTCTTGCCGGCTATCGATCACCAATGCATCCGTTCAGCCCCTGGCCGTGCATCTCAACTATCTCGTCGCCGCGGATACCCCTGGTGTACTCACCATGACGGTCAACGGAAAAACAGACAGTCACCCTCTCCCCCAGCCTTTTTTCGACAAGGGGAAACAGGTCCTCTTCCAGAATCAGGCGGTCGTAAGCAGGCCGCTCGCAATCCCCCCCGGAGAATGCGCCGTAGATATTCTGTTCCGGGATCGGGCGGGGAGGAATGCGCCGTGCACGCTGCTCGACGCCACGGGATTGCCCCCTGGACAATTCAACCGCGCCTTCAACTCGAACTACCGGCTTGTGAACTTCGTCCTGATGTACGACATCATGGAAACAGAGGATTTTGTCGGCAACCTCCTGCGCAAGCCCTATCTCTACCACAGTTACGGAACGCCCGAGATGCCCGGCTACGCGATCCAGAATCCCCCCCTCAGCTATATCTTTGCCTCCTTCGGTTACGCGCTCATGGGGAGAAACATGGCGGCCGTCAACAAGGTGGCGTTCGCCATATTAATGGCTGAATTTTTTGCCGCGCTCTACCTGATGCACATAGGTCTCGGGAAGGTGAGCACCGCCGCGTCAACAACGCTTCTCGCGGGGACACTGAGCCTGGCGACGCTCGTCACAATGGGGATATCGCTCCACTTTATGACCCATTTCATGTTTCTTAATTTCCTTCTCGCGTGTTTTTTCATGCTCAAGAGAAGGGCCCTGCCGTGCATCGTCCTCAGCCTCATCTGCTGCTGCTCGGCATGGGCGGGATATTACTTCTGCGCGCTGGCCCTGCTCTGCTATGCGATTGCGTGGCGGGAAATCAGGTGGCCCCTGCGCCGGCTTGCCGTGATCACCCTCTGTATGGGGGCGTTCGTGGCCGTGCTCCTCACCGTCGGCCGCTCCCGGGGCGTGTTCTCCGCGTGGCTCGACATACTCCTCTGGGAGAATTTCAGGCGGTTCGGCCACGCCCATCTTTACCAGGCGGGATCAAAACTAAAATTCCTCGCGTACTGCATCCCGGGCACGGCACTCCTGCCGCTCGGGCTATTTCTCAGGCGGGACAAATCCGCGTATTTCTTCCTTCTCTTCTCGGGGCTCTACCTTGCGACGCTGCTCCTCGCCCCCTCCAACGAATGGAAGATCCACTATCTGCCGACCGTCTGCATCCCACTGATGATCGCCGGCGGCCGCGGAATCGCGATTATGGGAACATCGGGAGGAAAGAGGGGTTGGCTGACCGCTGCAATTCTATGGCTTATACTGGCGGGGGCGATAGGCAGCCTTCTCTATATGTTCATTTTAGGTCAGAGGGGAACACTCATCTGATATCGCTCCCGGAACGCGATGTCTTCCTGCATTCTCTAATAAATCCCACAGCCAACGTCATAAGCGCCAGCAGGCTGACCGCTCCGCCGATCATGATCGATTTCGGCCTGAATCGCATAACCACCGTATGCTCGCCCGCCGGAAGATATGCGGCCCTGAAGGCATAGTCGGCAATGTAGGTTTTCTTCTTTTTTCCGTCCACCAGCGTCTCCCATCCAGGATAATACACGTCGCTGAGAAACAGGAAGCAATCCTCCGTCGCCGTTGCCTTCATCTCGATCCTGTTCGGTGTGTACTTGACTATCTCCACGCCGCCGGCCTTCACGGCCGCATCCCCGCTCGAATGGAACACGTCGGGAGGGGGCTCCTCGAGAATGACGCACTTTGTCATACTGAATGATTTGTCCAGCAGCCGATCGAGCGCGGCCTCGGTGCTCGCCGCAACCTCGACCCTGTTGGCTAGAAACGCCCTGGGCAAGACATCCTTGTTCTCGTAAATAATGATGCCGTGCTGATTGTCTTCGAAAACCCGCTTGAATCTTGAGCTCATTTGCTGTCTCATATCCTCATGGCGTTCCGGCCGGATTAATATCCGCGTCATCACAAGCGAGCCATGAGGATAAAGATAATTAACCTCTATGCGGTCGAAATGTGTCAGCGAATCCAGTTTAAAGATCCCTCTGTAATTAGTCCCCTTCAGCACATTCCCGTACCAGTCACCCTCCTCCCAGTTGTCCCACATTTCACATTGAGCATGTTGCACCGCTTCTTTCTTGCTTGGATCATTTAAAAGGAATACCTCGGCGGTATGAATTCCGGCCATGACCGGAAATGACGCGACTTTCTCGGCGCCGTCGCGGAGCGTTATTAGCGCAACAACCTCTCCCTGGCGTGCATGTTGTGCGCCTTCGAGGAATGACCTCATTACGATTTCCCGCGTAGAGACAGGACGAACGCCCAGGCTCGCGGGTTTCCCCTTGCTCACGTTTGTCTCATATATATCCTCAAACACCGTCTCGCAGGGGACGCGGAGCTCGCCCTTGCTCACGATATACTTCACGCTGAACAGATCCATAATGCGC
>JAPLCY010000022.1 GCA_026391995.1 Candidatus Auribacterota bacterium | reverse complement strand
GAGCCAGAGCCGCGCGAACTCCTCATGCTGGGCGACGATCCACCTGAGCCAGCTCTCCGGGGAATTGTGGCGCCGCTGTTCTGTTGACAGTTCCTTGCCGCCCGGATAACCGGCATAGCTCACCGGCTCATTGCTTGGAAGACGCACATCCGCCCCCGGGCTCGCCCACACGATGTACTCGTGATTCTGGAGCGAGTAGACATTGAACGGGCGCCCGGAGCGATACACCGCCGGGGACGCAAGCTGCGGGTAGAAGGCGACGCCGGTCCCGTCCCGTCTGAGATAGTTGCCATTGTGCGCCCTCGTCCCCGGGGAACAGAACACCAGCCGCTTCGCGAAATACCCCCACGTATTGTAGGGCGCGAGGCCGCGTATGAAAAACGACCGATGCTCGATCCCGGCATTATTGAGCGCGCCGAGGATGGTGGTAACGCAGTTGTTGTGCATGCGGTCGAACCGGTCGTGCCGGTGCCGCTGCCAGTGCTCGATGATCCTCGCCTCCTCATCCCTCGTCGTCGGGTAGACCAGTCCCCATACGTTGCGTATGTAGAGGACGCCGTAGTCCTGCCCAAGCCCCGAGGTGTTTGGGCCAGCCCGATAGAGGTGCCCGTACTTCGCATCAAACGACCCGAGGTCCCTTTGTATATCCTCCCGCGTGACGGCTGGAGGCACGTGCGCCGGGTCAAGACCGCCATAGAAGAACTCCCTGCGTGTGGTTGTAGCAAAAAAGTGGTCTTTGAGCTGCCGGTCGACGGTGAGGACAAGCCCGCCCGGTTCCCCCTCCCGGCACTGGCGGATGATCATCTCCGGGTCGCGCGTGGCGCTCTCGACATAGAGCGCCATGTGGCCGAACGGCGTCCCGCGGAAGCGGATATCTCCAGGCAACGGCGGGGGCTTGAGCCCGTTCGTCTGCCCCATGAGGAAGATCTCGATGCGCGCGGGGGAGTCGGCCGCGTGAAGGATGATACACAAGAATAGCGCGGCAGAAAAACACAGTGGTCGATTCATAATGCGCGGTTTCATTTCCCGGGGCCAATGTCCGTAATTGTACCAGAACGGCGCGGCATTTTCGAAATGATTCCCCGAACTCTCGTTATGGCGCATTCCCTCGCGGGCCCGTTGTTTTGCTTGTTAAATTGCGTATTTAATGTACAATTTCTCCCGGTATAGCGCGGTAGTAGCCGGACTTTGCGCGATAAGGGCGAATCTGCTCCCCGCGGATGCGCAAAGCCGAGGGTCTTCTGAGATCTCCCCGAAGACAATACCTGATCACCGGATAAAGAGATGACAACCGTCATAACCCCTTCGCCCTACTATGTGGACTGGGCGATCACACATCGCTGCAACTTGCGCTGCACGCACTGCCGCGGGCTTGCCGACAGCGAGCTCGGCACCGGGCGCGCGCTCACTCTTCTCGACGAGATTCGCGAACTCCAGCCGGGGTGGCTGATCATCGAGGGGGGGGAGCCGCTGATGAGGCAGGACCTTTTCTCCATCCTCCGCTACGCCCACGAACTCGGTCTCACGGTCCTCCTCATCTCGAACGGAATGCTCCTCACCCCGAGCGCGATAGACTGGCTTGCCGGCAACGGCGTCGGCGTCATGTTGAGCATCGACAGCCCCGATGCCTCGACCTTTGAGCGCCTTCGCCGCGGGGCGTCGTTTTCTATCGTGCTGCGCTCGGCCGCGGCGTGCGCGCGCACAGGCATACTCAACGCCGTCAATTTCACCCTCTCGCGTGAGAACGCCGCCCAGATCCCCGGCCTCTTCCGCATGGCGCGCGATGTCGGCGCCGCCCGGATCAACATCCTTGGTTTGAAACCGTGCGAGCGCTATGCCGAGCAGCTTCTCACGGGCACGGAATACCGCGGGGCGATCGAGGCATGCTGCCGCGCCTCCGCGGAGACCGGCGTGCGCTTCTTCTTCGATGAGCCTTTTTTCTCAGTCGCCGTGCGCGAATGGAGGTGCCCCTACTCGCCCGATACGCAGGGGAGCGCCATCACCATCGGGGGCGAGCCGGGGTGCATCATAGGCAAATACCTCTTCATCACCTCGTCGGGTGATGTGTGGCCGTGCAGCTTCGCTCCCCGCGTGATAGACAATGTTATGCGGAAAAGTCTCGGCGCGATCTGGGACATGATGCAGCGCAGTGATGAGATCCAGGAGATGCGCTCGCCACGGCGAAAAGGGGCGTGCGGCACATGCCGCTTTCTCAATGAATGCAGGGGATGTCGCGCCCGCGCCTTCCGTCTTACCGGCGACTGGCTGGGGGCCGACCCGGCATGCCCGCTCCTCGCCGATCTATCCCCGGTGCACCGCTAATAAGGAATATACGTCCATGAAGGCAATCGGCATCGACCCGGGGACCAAGAGCTTCGACTTCTTCGGCAAGGAGGATGGCCGGATACTCGTTGATCACTCCATCCCCTCCGAAGAGATTGCCGCACGCCCCGAACTCATCATGGATAATCTTTTGCCGCATGCCCCCCTCGACATAGTGGTAGGCCCTTCCGGCTACGGTTTGCCCCTTATCAAAATTTCCGACACCGATGAGGGAGACCTCGACCTCATGCTTCCGGTCGAGTACGGCGATGTCTCCGTCAACGAGGGGATCAAGCGGGTGTTCAGGCTCATGAAGGATGCCGGCCTCCCCGTGTGGATCACCCCCGGCGTGATCCACCTCCCCACCGTCCCGGAATACCGCAAGATCAACAAGATCGACATGGGGACCGCCGACAAGGTCTGCTGCGCGGCGCTGGCCATCCGCGACCAGGCGGCGCGTGTGTCCATCCCGTTCACCGAAGTCTCGTGCATCCTGGTCGAGATAGGCTACGGGTTCACCGCGGTCATCGGCGTCAGCGGCGGCCGGATTGTGGACGGGATCGGCGGCACCGAGGGAGGCCCCGGTTTCCTCTGCCCCGGCGGCATGGACGCGGAACTCGCGATTCGCTTCGGCAAAAAACCGCAGAACGTGCTTTTCACCGGCGGCGCGAGGGATGCCGGCGATACGCCTGGCCTCACCCCAGAACTCATGGCCGCATCACCGGTACAGTACGCCGGCAGCCGCGAGATGCTCCTCGAGGGGATCGAGAAGGATGTCGCGGCGATGACCGTCTCGGTGCCGGATGCGCGGGAGATACTCATCTCCGGCAGGTTGACCCGCATCCCCGCCCTGGCCGCCGAGATCATCGCGCGCCTCTCACGCTTCGGAACCGTTCACCGCGTGCGCAGGGAGGCGCAGGTCGCCAAAGAGGCCGCCGAGGGGGCATACCTGCTCGGCGAGGGGCTCATGGGGGGACGCTATGCGGGAATCGCCGATGCGATGAGAATCAACCACTCGCATGGCACGATGTACGACTATATACGGTGCGCGGTGCGGGAGGATATCACGGGGCCTTCGCCGCGGGAGTGACCGTCGCAACTCCCGCGCGTTGTGCCCCCGCGAGGAGCGCGTCGAAGCCGAACGCCGGGATCGCCGCGATGTGGCAGAGGATGTACTTGCCCGCGTGAAGAAGGCCGATCAGCGTGTTATCCTTCACGATATGCTCCATCGTTCCCTTCCGGGTGTCGCGGAGGGCGAGTGACGAGTTGAAGTGGTAGTGGCCCAGGTACTTCGAATACACCAGCTCGGCGCTCCCGTCGGGGGCGACAGCCCTCTTCTTCCTGAGTTCATTCCACGAGATGCGGGGCCTATCCGCATCCGCGCAGTGTCCGGCGATTACCTTCGCCCCGGAGGCCCCCGGGTTGATCGTCACCCTCCACCGCTCGAGGCGCCACTCCGGGACAGTGCCGCGGTGCCGCTTCCATCTGCTCGGCCTTTGCCCGGGGCAATAACGGAAATGCACGATGGCCTCAACCGTGCCATCCTCATGCCATTCACTCCACGCGATTCCATAGGTAAGGTATCCCCGGTCGAATCCCCCGGGCATGGCATACCCCGCACGTTGTCCCGTGCCGCAATCAAGGATATAGAAATCAGGCATGCGCTCGCGGTATGCGAAACGCTCCGGCCACGGTGGCGCATAGAGGACATATGACCCGACGGGGGATGCCGAAAACGCCCCGGTCTCGGCGATACGCCGGTGTGTCTTATGCGTCCGATCGTAACGGTAGAGGAACTTCCGGTCGTGGTACCGCATGAGGTACGGATAGAAGCGGTACCGGTCCTCGAGGTAGAACACCTCCGCCCCCCTGTCACCG
>JAPLCY010000210.1 GCA_026391995.1 Candidatus Auribacterota bacterium | reverse complement strand
CCCGCCCCCCGGTTCTCAAGCTCCTCACGAGCTCGAGGTTCCGCTGCGTATACACGTCGACCACCATGTGCCCGGCAGCGGAATACGGGGCAAGCCTGGTGATGTGGGAGAGTGACGAGTTGCCCGTCTCCTTGAGGTAGTTCAGCACCGCCCCCGCCGCCGCGATGGCCGGCCCGAGTCCCTGGCAGCCGAAACCGTCAAGGGAGTGAGTTTTGAAGAACTCGTTGAGCCGCGCGTGCGCCCCGCCCTGCTCGAAGTGCCACTCCTCGCACGGGTTGATAAGCGCCTGCGATCCTTCCTTGATGCGACGCGCGAAGGCAGGGTCTTCGGCGAGGCCCCGAGGGAGGAGATACTCGCTCGGGGCGAGCCTGGAGAGCTCGTTGAAAAGGTCGGCCTCGCGATCCAGCTCCGTCACGAGGAACTCCCCCGTCGAGAGGTCCAGGGCGGCGAGACCCCACCTCCCCTCCAGGCGCGTGACCGCCGCGAGCCAGTTGTTGGCGCTTGTGTTGAGGAGGTGCTCCTCGATCGCCGTGCCGGGGGTAACGACGCGGGTGACCCCGCGCTTCACGAGCCCCTTCGCCGTGGCGGGATCCTCCATCTGGTCGCAGACCGCAACCTTGTGCCCCGCGCGGACGAGCCTGGCGATATACTCCTGCACCGCGTGGTGGGGGACGCCGCACATCGGCACCTTGTTCCCCTTCCCGCTCTCCCGCGCGGTGAGGGTGATGTTGAGGACGCGTGAGGCGGTGACGGCGTCGTCGAAGAACATCTCGTAGAAATCGCCGAGGCGGAACATGAGGATGGAGGGGGGCGTCTCCTTCTTGATCTTCTTGTATTGTGCCATCATCGGAGTAAGCTGCATGCGATCACCCTGGCACTCTCATTCTTGAACGCGACCGGGCCTGTCGCTCCCCGGGAAATCTTTCACCCCCGCACGCTCACGCTCCGCGCGCAGCGCCCGCTGCCGGTACTTGATCACGTACGGGACGAGCTCGATACAGGCGATGAGCGCTCCTATGACGGCCGAGGCGAAGATGATGATGCTGAGGGGGGTCTTGTCAATCTGCCAGAAGAGAACTCCCACACGAGATTCGCGGTGGTAGTTCTGTATGGCGAAGGTCAGCAGCAGGATAAGAATTATCACTGCGATGCTCATCTTGACGATCACTTTTTCGGGCATCGGTCATCCAATCGGCGGCCCGCTCATCCGCGGAACTCTCCGAGGAGCGTGAGCGGCGTTGCCGCGCGTATAGTAACACAAACGGCGGTGCCGATCAAACGCTCCCCTCCCTCAAAGACGACACGGCGATTGGCGCGTGTGCGGCCGAAGAGCCGCCCTGGATTTCGCGGGCTCGGCCCCTCCACCAGCACCTCCTCCGCCTGGCCCACCAGGGCGCTGTTTTTCGCGAGGCCGATCTCCCCCTGGCGTTTCAGGAGGATGCCGTGGCGACGGGCGATCTCCTCATCCGGGACCTTGGGAATGAATCCGGCCGCCGCGGTCCCCTCACTGTCGGAATACTTGAAGATGAAGGCGCCGTCAAAAGAGATCTCTTCGAGAGCCCCCAGCGTGCGTTTAAAATCCTCCTCGGTTTCTCCGGGGAAGCCGGCGATGAGATCGGTGGTAAGGGCGATGCCGGGCACCCTGTCGCGGATTTTCCGGACGAGCAACCGGTACGCCCCGAAGGTATAGCCGCGTTTCATCCCCTCGAGTATCCTGTCCGAGCCGGACTGGAGCGGCAGGTGGAGATGGGGGCAGACCTTTGGGAGCCCGGCGAGCGCGGCGATCAGTTCGTCGGGCATGTCCTTGGGATGAGAGGTCATGAAACGGATTCTCTCGATGCCGCTGATCGATGCGATCTCTCCGAGAAGCCCGGCAAAGGTGGCCTGCATGCCGTCCCGGCGGGCCGCCCTATAGCTGTTCACGTTCTGTCCCAGGAGTGTTATTTCGCGGCAGCCATCGGATGCCAGCAGCCTGATCTCGGCGATTATCTCCTCGCCGCTCCTGCTCACTTCGGGCCCCCGCAGGGCGGGGACCACGCAGTAGGCGCACCGGTTGTTGCAGCCGCGCATGACCGGGACAAACGCCTTGAGCCACGATTCCCTCTTCCGGGGCGGGCTGGCGAGGCGGGGCAGACTCCCCTCCCCGACATCGATCACTCCCCCCCGCTCCCGCCTGGCCCGCTCGATAAGCGAGGGGAGCCGATCAAAGGCTCGCGTCCCGCAGATGAGCCGCACGTGGGGGCAGCGGCGGGCGATTTCAGACGCCTTCCCCTGCGCCATGCATCCGCAGACGCCGATGATCAGATCCGGCTCGCGCGACGCCCGCTCCTTGAGCGCGAAGAGCCTGCCCCACACCCGCTCCTCGGCGTGCCGGCGGACGGAGCAGGTGTTGATGAGTATCACACCGGCCTTCTCCTCATCATCGGTAATCGTCCACCCCGCCTCGGCGCAGAGCCCCGCCATGACCTCGGAGTCGTACTCGTTCATCTGGCAGCCGAAAGTGATAACACATATTGGTGACATCTTACCTAACATCTTAGCCGCCTTGTTGATGCGTACAGAATATATTGTCAACCCTGTCTATTTTGCGTTCCTGACCGGCATTCGGAGACATTAACCATCAACCATAATGGGAGTTATGGGGTGTACAGTCAGCTGCTGACGGCCACCTGCGAGGTGGGATGTTCAAGACACCTCGTAGGTGGCACCCCGTGAGTGAGGCATTACCATCGAGCACCGATATAGCTTGAACTATTTTTTCGTAGTGGTTAAAATTGATCCGGGATTTCAACCGTGGCCAGGATATGACCAGAGTACCCAGAAAACACCAGTTGCTTGAAACACTTATCTATCACGTCCTAAGCCGTGGAAATGGGAGGATGACGGTATTTCATGACAATGCTGATTTTCTCAGATTCAAAGGTACATTGGCAAGATACAAAAA
>JAPLCY010000005.1 GCA_026391995.1 Candidatus Auribacterota bacterium | reverse complement strand
GAACCTGGCGTGATCGCTGTCCTCGGTCGAGGATACTGTCACCTTGTAGGGGGCCAGCGGCAAGCCGTACCGGCTGATGGTATCCACCATCGTATCGCCAATGAAGGAGGACGCATCCATGGTGCCGCAGTCTATCTCCACCACGCCATCGCCATTGCTGTCATAGGCGATCATGTCCATGTTTATCGTCCCCTGTACGGCGGTGCCGCTGGTGACGAGCCCCTGTACGTAGTGGTAGCTCCCAAACAGCCCCTGCTCCTCTCCGGTGAAAAGAACATAGCGGACCGTGCTCTCGAATGAGTAGCCACGGAGCAGGGCGGCGGCGGTGAGAACCGCGGCCGAGCCGCTCGCATTGTCGTCAGCGCCGGGGGCGAGGAGACCCGGGGGGACGTCATCGAGATGGGCGCAAAGGATGTATACCTGATCGGGATGCACTGTCCCCCGCTGCTCCGCCACCACATTCCTGAGCGTCGACGCACCGAGGGGGTACTCTTCATAGTGCGCTTCGAGGCCGAGGGACTGGAAATAATCGTGGCAAAACTCGGTGGCGCGGGCGATCGGCACGGGGGCGAGAGAATATCGCGTGAGAATCCGGTACGGTTCCCCGCCGATGCTGACGCCGGTCTCACCGCTCAACTCGCCAATCCGCGCCCAGTATCCCGCCCCGTCAAAACGGTTGATGAGATCCCGTACCGTTTCATCGCTCACCCGGGGCGCACGCCGCTCCCGGGGCCCCGATTCGGCGCGGGGCAGCGGCGGCAACATCGCCTTGAGCTCATAACCCTCGGCGGCCAGAGCCCCGGCGCGCTCCACCGGCATTCGCACAACGGCGGTATGGGCGTCGTATTCGAGCACCTCCGCGTATTTACCAATGGAGAAAGGATCGATGCCCAGGGGAGAGGTAACCGTATAGACGCCCTCCCCTTCGCAAGAAGGAACGCCATTCACGGGGCCTGATGCGTAACTCTCAACAGCCCAGGCAATAAGGATACCAGAAAATAATGCAGCTACCCGCCTCATGCATTCAATGTAGCCCGAATGGAGAGGGAAGTCAAATGCTCTCCACGAGAGTCTTCCATAATATACGATCTCTATCGAAAAATCCCGAGAGCTTGAGGCCTCCATTTTTAACCTCCAATCTGTGGAACGGCTCGGTTTTTATAGATAGTCGATGGATGAGGTAATTGTGGAAAGAAAATGTTTGTGTGCTATAGTAATTTGGATTTTAAATAGGGATTCATACACAGGGAAATAGCATGGGCAGCACGGGATCCATATTCTGGGGCATGATATTCGGCGCGATAGGCGCGGGGTACATCATGTACGGCAGACGTCAACAACGGGCGGTGCCGCTCATTTCCGGCATTGCCTTATGCGTCATTCCATATTTTGTCGCCAATGCATTCCTGACTGTGATCATCGGCATCGCGCTGATGGCCCTGCCATTTTTTATAACATACTGAAGATCGACACCGGATTTGCAGTCAGCGAGTGACGCTATTGGCCGCGCCGGCGGTGGCT
>JAPLCY010000256.1 GCA_026391995.1 Candidatus Auribacterota bacterium | reverse complement strand
GTACGATCTGCTCGGACTATATCTATGGACAAAATAGTGATCAGGGGCGGGAGAAAGCTCAGGGGGACCGTCCGGATCAGTGGCTCCAAGAACGCAGCCCTCCCCATCATGGCGGCAGCGCTCCTCGGCGACGGCCCTTCCCGCATACGGAATGTCCCGAGGGTGGCGGATATACGCACGATGTCTGACATACTCTCCTCGCTGGGGGCGCGGGTCGACTTCCCGAAGCCGCATGAGGTGGTGATCGACCCCGCGGGACTCTCGAATCCCACCGCCCCCTATGAGCTGGTGAGCAAGATGCGGGCTTCGATCTGCGTGCTCGGACCGCTGCTCGGGGCGATAGGCAAGGCGCGCATCTCCCTCCCCGGCGGCTGCGCGATCGGTTCGCGGCCGATTGATCTTCACCTGAAGGGTCTCAACCAGCTTGGCGCCTCGATGCGCCTCTCTCACGGGTTTGTGATCGCCAACGGGAAACGCATGCGCGGGGCGGATGTCTTTCTCGGGGGTCGATTCGGGTCAAGCGTCCTTGCCACGGCGAACATCCTCATGGCGGCGGTGAAAACACCGGGCGTCACGCGAATCGAGGGGGCGGCCTGCGAGCCGGAGATCGTCGATCTCGCCAGATTCCTCCAGGCGATGGGTGCGCGGATCGGGGGGGTCGAGTCGCATTCGCTCCGTGTCGAGGGGGTGCGGCGGCTCAAGGGGGTCGACCACACGCTCATCCCCGACCGGATCGAAACGGGAACCTACATGATCGCCGCGGCGATCACGCGCGGGGAGCTTTTCCTGAAGGGCGCGCGGGCGGATCACCTCAGGGCGGTCATCGAGAAACTCCAGGAGGCCGGGGTGTGGGTCGAGGCGCGGGCCGGCGGCATCCGGGTGAACGGGGCGGGGGCGCGGCGCGTGGTCGAGATCACCACGCACCCATATCCCGGCTTCCCCACCGATATCCAGGCGCAGATGATGACGTTCATGACCGTGTCTCCGGGAATCAGCGTGATCACCGAGAAGGTGTTCACCGAGAGGTTCATGCACGTGCCGGAGCTGAACCGCATGGCGGCCCGGATATCGCTTGAGGGCTCCAGCGCGATCATCAGGGGGGTGCGGGCGTTGAGCGGCGCGCCGGTGATGGCGTCCGACCTCAGGGCCAGCGCGGCGCTCATCCTGGCGGGGCTCGTCGCCAGGGGAGAAACGACGGTCGACAGGATCTATCACATTGACCGCGGTTACGAGGATATCGAGGGCAAGCTCAAACGGGTGGGCGCGGCGATCGAACGGATCCGGTAGGGGGAACGGGTGAAGGGCCGGGAGCATCTCGTCATTTCGCTCGCCGTGAGCGGTATCCTCTACCTGATATTCCGGTCGGCGTGGGTGAGCCTCTGGAGCCTCGCCGGGGGGACGCTGATCGATATCGACCATCTCTACGATTACGCGCGATACACGATCCGCAGCGGCCGCGGGGGGGTTGACCTCGGGCATTTCTTCGAGGTGCTCCACCAGAACAAGCTCCAGCGAGTGTACGTGCTGCTTCACTCGTGGGAATTGGTGGCGGTGCTTCTGGTTGTCGGACGTATCTGGGGGAGAGCCGGGGCGGCGCTCATACCCGTCGGCTTTGGCATGGCGACCCATCTCCTCGCCGACGCGTTGAGTAACCAGGCGCGCATTTTGAGCTACAGCGTCATTGCCCGCGCCTGCCACGGTTTCGCGGGCGATTTCTTTTTTGCGAGAGAGGGGTGAGCGGCTCTACTCAGTCGTCTTCCCTTTTTCCAGGCGAGCCAGGAGCCTGTTGAGCAGTGTGATTATCTGGGTCTGGTCGACCGCGTGGATTTTTACCGAGGTCTCTATCCCGTCAAACCTGGCGATGAGAAACGCCTCATCGCAGTGGGCAGCGAAGGTGAACGGCTTCTGCTCCACGGACATGTACATATATTGTTTCACCTTTCCATGTCCTATAACCGGCCAGCCCTCCGGAGGACATAACGGCATAAGTATTCCATATCGGTCTTTTTAGCGCAACAGATCTTTTTTGCATTATCTGCGGTGCCGGTCTCGTACGACGTAGCACACCCGGTAGCGCACCCTTCAGGGTGCGGCCAAACTGAGGCATTACGATTCATAAAAGGAGGGACTCTTATGGACGCCATGGAAGCGCTTCGCCAGAGGCGGAGTGTCAGGTCGTTTAAAAAGGATCCGATTCCGCAACCCATCGTCGAGGCGATCATCGATGCCGGGAGGCTCGCCCCGACGGCCCGCAATATTCAGCCGTGGGAATTCGTGGTGGTGAGGGATGCGGCCATGCGCGCGCGTATCGCGGGGCACGCGACCACGGGGCCGTTTATCGCCGAGGCGCCGGTGTGCGTGGCGGTGTTTTGCAAGGACACCAAGTATTGGCTGGAAGACGGGTGCGCCGCCGTGGAGAATATCATCATCGCCGCGCGGGCGCACGGCCTCGGGCATTGCTGGGTCGCGGGCGAAAAGAAGCCCTATGCCGCGGCGGTCGGCGCACTTCTTGGCGCGGCGCCTGATATACGTCTCATCGCCCTCATCGCCATAGGCTACCCAAAGGCGGATCCCCCCGCCGCGCCGAAGCGGGCGCTAAAAGAGGTCCTCCACTGGGAGAGGTTTTAATCTGGAATATGGACACGCTCAGCGGTATAATCTTTATATCTTGTATTTTTGCCTTACACCTTACACTTTAAACTTTAGTTGCTGTAGTTACGGTGGGTGTAGCTCAGCTGGTTAGAGCACCTGGCTGTGGCCCAGGTTGTCGGGGGTTCGAATCCCCTCATCCACCCCAGCTTTTTGCGAAGACAGGACCTCGCGATGCGGGGTTCTGTTTTTATTTTTGCGGACAGAATTGAGGATCGGAATAAGGATACTGTCTTTGCCGATACTGATAGTTTTGGGAAAGTCTAATCTCTAGTGGTACAATAAAAGGGGGCAGGTCACATCGGTTAAAGCTATTCTCTGGTATATTTGGTGAATATGGAAGGGGGCGGCTATGAGAACAACGATAGTCATAGCGATAAGCTGCGCTGTAATGTGTCCTCTCGCCGCGCATGCTGAAGAAGTGGTGTATGTCGTGAACGGCTACATTCACAACGCCGTGCAACCGGAATGGAGCACGGTGATGATGCTGCGGGGGAGCAATCTCGAGATAATGGCGACGCTGGAGCTGCCTGCCAAGGATGGGCATTCGGTGGCAATCACACCTGACCTGTCAGAACTATGGGTAACCGCCTCAAACGGTTATAGCGCGTTCGTCATCGACACAAAGACATTTCAGATCATCCATCAATACGACTATAACCCGTCCGGCGTGAGGCCCATGGGGGTTGCCGTGTCCCCCGGGGGCCTTGAGGCGCTCATAGGGTTGCGTGATTTTGATACTGTCATGAGGTACAATACCGAAACATTCGGGGCGCTACATCCGGGTGTGGATGCGGGTATCGAGCCGGCCTTCCTCATCTTCACGCCGGACGGAACAAGGGTCTGCGTCGTTGATCTATCGACCCCGCAAGTGCGGGTATACAGGACCTCGGATTATGTGCCCCAACGGACATACACCTTTGAAACAGGGGGCCTCGGAGAGGCGGCGGTGAGCCCCGATGGAAATATTCTTTACGTGTGCAATATGGCACATGACCAGGTCGAGCGCGTCATGCTCAATCCCCCGTGGATAGCGCTTGGAGCCCTCTCCACCGGGCCGTATATAAACCCTCGCGGCATTGCGATCTCCCCCGACGGCAATTACCTCTTTATCGGCCACTACATGGGGATAAACTCCAAGGTAACAATGTGGCGATTGAATCCCACATGGGCGCTCTGCGCCGTGGCGGACATACCCGCCAACGGGAGGCGCGTTGTGACCAATCCGGATTGCACGCGGATATACGTGACCGAGCACTCAGAAGACCAGTGCTGCGCGTACAGGGTGAATCTGGTTGAAGAGAGCATGTTCTTGGACGCGGTCGCGGATCTGGACACGATATCGGGTCTGAGGGCTTCACCGATAGGTATCGCGGTCGGGGACTATGCAACCCCCACTCCAACGAGCACTCCCACGCCGACCCCGCTACCGGTTTTTGTACCATTCAATCTTAGGCTCGAGAGTTCCGTACTGCCGACCACAGGGACACTTGTGCTAAAAGCCGATGTCATGGTTGAGGGCACCGCATATGGAGGTGTGCCAATTCTCCCTTATATTATGGTCGATGTGGGCGGCTTGCCGTATTTCATCCTGAGCGGGAACAAGGTAACGACGAAGATGACGCCGTATATGAAAGCGGGGAAAAAGAAGAAGAATATGTATTTCAAGCTCTACTCGAATATTATGGACCTGGAGCTTGCGAGAATCAACTTTGTAGATTTACCCCGCGGACAATACCCGGTGTTGGGCGGGTTTCTGGACTCTCACGGAAGACTCGTAGGACAGATCGCCGAGCGCACTCTGACCATAGAGTAAGAACCCAGATGTTATCCATAATTCACTCAAAGCCAACAGGTTGCAGCGGGAAGGTCGCCGGACATTTCTTGCCGTAATATGCTCGTCCCAAGGATGTTGGGGAGAACGTCTGGTTATTGACGCAAAGTCTGCCGTTTGATCTAAGTTCGCGGGAGTTCCCCACCTGGAAGGGTGGGGTGAGAGCAGAGAGCGGTGAAGTGTTCGGACTAAGCTTGGGCCTGTGGTGAAGAATCATATGTAACTGTTAGGCGGGGAAAGAATTGGCGAGCCATACGTTAGAAGGCAAATACAACAAACGGGGAGTCAACAGGCTATAAGACAGGTTCTAACCTGGTCCACCCAGCCACCCCAGCTTTCCGAGCGAAGCGCGAAATGCGGGACAATCCAAAATCAAGACTCGAAGATTGCGGTTTCGATTGCGGTCTCCTGCCTGCCGATAGGCAGGAAATTTCGATTATCGATTTTTAGAGATGTTGTGGTAATCGCGCGGAGCGCGCAATAAAGCCCGGCGTCTGTGATATAGGCAAGGCCAGATGCCAGCTTAAGGCTCGTCGGCTGCCGAAAAAGCCGCCACCAGTTTATTTTACAGTCATGGGCTCCTTGTCCATATAAATAATGTACGGCGTACTGGTCTTCAGGTCCGCCAAACTGGCTATGGGGGGCGTTTTACCTGCCTCAACAGCTACGCAGTAAAAGGTGACCACCTGCCCCCGCGCTTCCAATGGGAATACCACAGCCGGCGTTACACTAAGCAGGA
>JAPLCY010000214.1 GCA_026391995.1 Candidatus Auribacterota bacterium | reverse complement strand
GTGTGCATTCATGGGAGAAACAGTACCACGCGTAGAGGGAGGGGTCAATCGGATATGAAACGCGGGCACTTTCCGGGAAACGCGAGCCCCCGCTCCGATCTTAGGCCCCCCGGCAGCAGCCCGCTCCGTATCAGGTTCCTCCAGAGCACTTCGGCGGCGATCCTGTGTGCAATCTCATCGGGATGCGGATCCTTGTCGGGGATATATTCAAGGCGGATGTGATTCATCTTCGAGTAGCTTTGAAGAAGGTCTATGTAGGGAAGGCCCGCCTCCTCGCATGCCCTGTGCACCATATTGTGGATATGCCTGAACGGGTAATCCTCTCCCATGCTGAATGAGAAAAGGGGGAAGATCAGCACCTCGACGGGGATGCCGTGCGCCCGGGATAATGTCCCCAGCTCCATGAGCGCCGCTCGCGTCTTCTTCCACCCTTGATATTCATCCCGATAAAGGCCCTTGTAATATTTCCTGTAGCAGCGATTGTTTATCGTGTTGAAAACCCTCCGATACACCAGCCTGGCCAGCGCGGAACGGTCATATACAAATCTTCCCCATCCCGACGGCTTCTTAAACCCGAGCTCCGGGTGGCGTGCCTTCAGAGCGTATATTTCGTCCAGCGTGTCCAGATCCTCCGCATCGTTAATACAGTAGCCGAGAATGACCAGGTCTGAGTGATAGTGCAACGCATATTCCCTGAGGAGCCTCACCTCTTCCGGCGTCGAGCGGCCAGGCCAGCTCATGTTCATAACCTCATAGGTGATCTTCCGGTCATTGCCGTACGTGTTCAAATAACGCTCAAGCCGCTTGGGATAGCTGTCGTTAAAATCGAGGCCGGCGCCATCTGAAAATGAATCGCCGACCACCATTATCCTGAACACACGAGGGCCCTTCTCCGGGCTATATTCATAATCATGGAATCCGAGCGAATTTAACGGCATCTTGCTGGTGTTAAAATAGGCCGTTTCCGCCCGATAGCGCGGCCCTGCCGGCATCCACCGTACGGCGAATTCAAGAACGGCGAGTGTTGCCGCCACGGTTGCCAGTGATACCGCTATCCGGATGACACATCGGACGCGCGGCGGCGGTGGACATAGTCGCTCAGCCATCATCAGGTATAACCTTATTAGTTCTCACTGGAAATGTATTATCATATACTACAGTATGCGTCAATTATAATCGTACCTCTACATACGCTCAGTTCTTATTGCCCATTGCTTTGATGGTGACATATACTATCCGTGAGCAACAAGGCTGTTTCTCCTTACGTGCCTGGCACGGAGTTACACCACGCGATTATGAAAATCCTCGTCATCGCACCGGAACCTTTCTTCACCGTCCGGGGCACGGTGCTCGCCGTTCGGGATCTGGCGACCTCTTTGTGCAGGAGGGGGCATTCGGTTGACATCCTCACCTTCCACCTCGGAGATGACGTGGCGGAGCCTAATTTGCGGATAGTGCGAACCAGCCTCTTCTCGAAGCATATCGCCGCCATTCCGCCCGGTTTTTCAGGGGGCAAGCTCGCTCTCGATATGGTCCTCATCCCCAGGGCGCTCTATCTGATCCTCACCGGCCGCTACGATATCGTCCACTGCGTCGAGGAATCCGCCTACTTCATCTCTTTCTTCAAATGGATCCGGCGCTTCCTGTTCATCTACGACATGGATTCCGATATCCCCCACCAGCTCGAGTACTCGGGAAAGATCCGTTCCCGCGTATTGTTCCGGCTGGCGCGATGGATCGAGCGGTATGCCATCCGGCGCGCCGACGCGGTGGTGACTATCTCCAATAACTTTACCGAAAGTGTGCATGCTATTGCGCCCGGTAAAACGGTTATCCAGATCGAGGATGTGAGCGTATGCGAGGAGTTGCCCCCCGCCCGTCCCCATGAGGGGGCGATCATCCTCTACACCGGCAACTTCCAGCCTTACCAGGGGGTGGAACTCCTCATCGAGGGATTCGGGAAAATTCAGGACCGCTTCCCCTCGGCACACCTCGTGCTCGCGGGCGGAGAGCCTGCCGAGATCGAAGGGCTTAAAAACCGCTACGCCGGTGTCCGTCTGCGCTTTACCGGGAAGCGGCCGATGGCTGAAATGCCGCGGCTCATGGCAGACGCCGATATCCTCGCCTCGCCCCGCTCACAGGGTGAGAACACGCCGTACAAGATCTACTCATACCTGGCCGCGGGCAAGCCGTTGCTCGCAACCAGGATTATCTCACACACAGAGGTGCTGACGGACGGGGTTGACTCGCTCCTCGTTGAACCGACACCGGATTCGATCGCCGGTGGCCTCGCCGCCCTCCTCGGCGATCCCTCCCTCGCACGCCGCCTGGGGGCTGGCGCGCGGAAACTTTTCGATGCGCGCTACAGCAGGGAGCGGTACGAGGAGAAGGTGGACCGCCTGTGCAACTTCATGGAAAAGAATTGCCGATGAACGCCCGCCGGATGAGCGCGTCCGGATAGCTTCGTCTCATCATAACTGGTTATCCGGCGCAGTATAAGCAGGTGCGGCGGTCATCCCGCAATGAATGAAGCTCCCCGGCGGAAGCGAGGGCCGGATCGCGCGCGCGATGCGTTTCGCCCGGCCAAGGTCCCCCGCAATGCCGAACACGCTCGGCCCGCTTCCGCTCATGGAAGCTCCCAGGGCGCCGGCGGCAAGCAGTGTCCGCTTGATCTTCTCAACCTCCCCCATGTGCGCTCCCGTGTTCGCCTCAAGGCGATTGTAGAGCTTCGCTGCCAGCAACGCCGGATCACCCGAGGCCAACGCCGCGAGGAATTCCGTCGCGCGCGATGGTGGAGGTGACGGCTCCGGCAGGAGGGAGGCGTACACGGCCGGGGTGGACACGAGGATGGGCGGCGTAACGATGACTATCGGATAGGATGCGGCAGGGGGGATCGGAGCGATCTTTTCACCGCGCCCGGTGCAGAGGGCGGTGCCGCCCCGGATGAAAAAGGGCACATCCGAACCTACCCGCGCCGCCATCGATTCGAGCGCGGCATCGTAGAGATTGAGCCGCCAGAGCAGATTGAGGCCGCGCAGGGCGCCCGCAGCGTCGCTGCTCCCGCCGCCGAGACCGGCGGCGACGGGTATTCGTTTCATGAGCCCGAGGTGAGCGCCGCCGCACACACGTGTCTCGCGCCTCAGGAGTTCGGCCGCGCGCCAGACAAGGTTGGCCGGATCGGCGGGGAGAAGGGCGCTGTCGCACGCCATGCTGATCTCAGAGTCCCGCGCCTCGATCAGAAGCTCGTCGCAGACATCCACCGTCTGCATCACCGTGCAGATCTCGTGGTAGCCGTCGGGCCTGCGCCCCCGCACATCCAGGTAGAGGTTGATCTTGGCAGGGCAGCGGACTGTCAGGGGGGAATTCATCAGGTCCTTCCGTCGCGCGATGAAGAGAGCATTGCCCCGCGCTGCTTAACCCTTGATCCTTAGTGTTTAGTACTTAGTACTTAATCCTCACTACTTGCTACTTGCCCTTCGCCGTCGTCGTATCACCGGCCAGCGGGGTGCGCGCGCGATCGAGGACGAGCCGGCCCTGCAGTTCGTCGATCTTCTTCTTCACCGCGGCGTTCCCGGGGTCGAGCTTGATCGAGCTGTTCCACTCCTCAAGCGCCTCCCGCCACATCTTCTTCCGGTAGTACGTATCGCCGAGGTGGTCGCGGATGACGGGATCATCGCCGATGATTTTCGCGGCGCGCTGGAGCGCCTTGAGCGCCTCGTCGTAGTTTCCCTTCTTGAAATACAGCCACCCGAGGCTGTCTATATACGCCCCGTTTTCCGGATCAAGCGCGATGGCCCTGCTGATGAGCCTTTCGGCCTCCTCGAGCCTGATCCCCTTTTCCGCGTACATGTAGCCGAGGTAGTTGTACGCCTCGGCGTAATCCGGATTGATCTCTATCGACTTGGTGAACGCAGCCACCGCCTCATCCATCCGCCCCGCGCGCTCCAGTGCCGAGCCGATGTGGAACTGCACCGTGGCCCCCTCCGCGCCGAGCTCGAGCGCCCGGGTATACGCCTCGATCGCCCGGTCATACTGTTTCATGGAGGTATACGCGAGCCCGAGATAAAAGTGGAGGGGGGAGGATTCCAGCCCCGCTTCGATCGCGTTCTGGAGGAGCTCGACCGCCTCCTCCATCTTATCCTCCATGAGATAGATCTGCGCGAGGGCGAGGTAGCCCCGGACGTCCTGGGGCATCAGGTCCACGAGGAGCTTGAACCTTCCCTCCGCCTTATCGAGCTCGCCGGTCTCGCGATAGAGGTTGCCGAGCAGCGCGTAGACCTCGATCTTCAACGGGTATATCTTGAGCGCCTTCTGATACTCATCGATCGCCTCTTCGCGCCGCTCGAGGAGATCGCACACCTGCGCCAGTTTGTAGTGGGTATCGAATATCTCGGGGCCGAGTTCCGCCGCGCGCTGCAACGGCGGGAGGGCCTCCTCCACCCGCTCCTCGCTGCAGTAGAGAAGGCCGAGCTTGAACCAGAGCAGCCATTCCCCGGGGCACGCCTTCGTGGCGCGCTCGAAAACGGCGGCCGCGTCCTTCCGCCTATCCTCGTTGAAATAGAGCTGCCCGAGGGTGAGGTAGCCTTCCTCGTCACCGGGTTCAAGCGCGATGGCCTTTTCCAGCTCCTGGACGGCACGCGGCACGTCGCCGGCGGCGTAGCTGGCCTTGCCGAGCAGAAGGTGCGCCTCGACAAGCCCCGGGTCATTTGCAACCGCTTTCGCGGCCTCACTGACCGCCCGCGAAAAATCCTGCCGCCTGAGATAGATATCGGCAAGCTTCAGGTGTATATCGGCCGCGGCCTGGTCGTAGCTGA
>JAPLCY010000247.1 GCA_026391995.1 Candidatus Auribacterota bacterium | reverse complement strand
CGCGTTCATGTATCAGAACAGCGAGAACGACAAAGATCAAAGCATCTATGTAGTCGGGAAAGCGGCGAAAGGCGATGTATGCCGGAACAAGATTACAGGGAAGGGGACATCCACATCCAAATACAGCTTTGTAGGTTACAACTATGTGGGTGAGGAATCCCTGGATGCCTCTAATATCCTGGCAGGCGGTTTCTTCAAGGGAGGCTCGCTGCCGAGCCGGAGTGACAAAGTCTGGCCCTTTGATTTCGCCACCCAGTCGTTCAGGGGATACGCCTGGTACGACACTACGAGCTGGCAGTATGACAATGCTCCGATCAACTTCAACCTGACGCCGGGCGAGGGCTATCTGATCCACAACAGGAATGAGGCGAATGACTGGATATGGACCGTGACAAACCCGGCGGACTATGCGTTATTGCCGGCGCCGGACCATACTGCCACACCGACCGCGACGCCGGCCGAAACACCTATCGCGACGCCGACGGCCTACGCCTCTTGGCCCATGTTTCACTACAACATAACACACTACGGGCAAAGCCCATACGCGGGTCCAGGATCGGGAAGGCTATTTTGGAGTTATGAGACGGGCTACAACGTAACATCTTCGCCCACCATAGGCTCGGCAGAACGGGTATATGTAGGATCCAAGGATAATATATTTTATTCTCTCGATTCTCTCGGCTCTCTCGCCTGGAGTTATGTCACGTGCGATTTCATTAGCTCTTCTCCCACCATTAGTTCCGATGGCGGGATTTATGTAGGATCATGGGACAACTCGTTCTACGCCTTCACCTCTTCCGGCTCTCTCGTGTGGAGCTTTTTAACTGGATACGATATAGACCTTTCTTCAGCTTCAATTGGTGCCGGAGGACAATTATATGTAGGTTCAAATGACAACAGGCTTTATGCGTTCGGATCCACTGGGGGCCTTGACTGGAGTTACGAAACCGTAGACCTCGTGTATTCCTCACCCGCCATAGGCTATGACGGGAGGATATATTTAGGATCCTATGGGCACATGTTCTATGCGATCAACCCCGCTGGGTCCCTGTCGTGGAGTTATAAAACAGGAGGGGCGGTGCTTTCCTCCGCCGCCATAGGTGCTGATGGAACAGTCCATGTGGGGACGTATGGAAAGAGATTTTATGCATTCACATCAGATGGGTCGCTCTCGTGGAGTTATGAAACCGGATCCAGCGGGACAGAGTCCTCACCTGCCCTTGGATTGGACGGGGCAGTATGCATAGGGTCAAGTGACAACAACATTTACGCCCTCTCCTCCCGCGGCTCTCTATCATGGAGCTACAGCACGGGGGGTCAGGTTCTTTCTTCCCCGGCTATAGACTCGGACGGCGTGGTTTACGTTGGATCTCATGACAATGCGGTGTACTCTTTGAATTCTGATGGTTCATTGTTATGGAGCTATACCACCGGGCACGATGTGTTCTCTTCTCCTGCGATAAGCTCTGACGGGAAATTATACATCGGTTCAGAAGATCGTCGATTATACATATTTGCCGATCCCGTCGCCACGCCAATACCGCCGACCATAACTCCGACAAGCACGCCGGTACCGCCGACCATAACTCCGACGAACACGCCAATACCGCCGACGAGCACGCCGGTACCACCGACCTCTACGCCAATACCGCCGACGAGCACGCCGGTACCGCCGACCATACCTCCGACGAGCACGCCGGTACCGCCAACGATCACTCCCACGCCGCCTCACCCGCCCGGCACCGAGACACCTGTAATAAACCTCGCTCCAACCGGGACGCCGACGCCCGTACCCTTGAACCTGCGTGTGAATGCAACTGAGTTCTCCACCACCGGCGCCCTCGCCATCACGGCAGATCTCACAATTGCGGGCACGCAGCGGGCAGGGGTGGAGTGCTATCCCTATGTGAGGATTATGGCTGGAAATACCTATTATTATATCGCCAGGGGCAGCAGGGGGGGCATATCACTGACACAAAAGATAACCCCCTATGCCACGGGTCTCAAGGGGAGGCCCCTAGCATTTGGCGCGGACGTGAGAGGGTATCCTCTCGCCTCGATCCCGTTCTCGGGCATTGCCACCGGGACATACTATCTCCAGGCTGCGCTTGTGAAGTATCCGTCGTTTGAAATCATGGGTGAGATGGTGAATATCCCTCTCACTGTTCGTTGACGGATTACCTGACATTATCGAAGCGAAAATGGCACACGCGGGTGGCGCTCCCACACTGGACATCGCATTGCATTATGTCTGACTGTGCGTAAGGAGGTCAGACTGATTTATATCGCGATCCGTGCGCGGTAGCCGTAGGATCGAGTGAAATCTCCCCACAGTCCGGACCATACTTCCGCCTGCGTAAAATCCGCGAAATATCTCGTATTTTCTCTTGCATCGGCCCCGTGTTCGTGTAGAATAGCAGCCACTGAAAGGAGGTTTCTTAATGAACAGAGCGGAGATGATTGAAGCCATCGTCGCGAACAAAAAATCAGGCATTGAGACCAAGGCCGGCGCCGACAGGGCGCTTGAGGCGGTCGTATGCGCAATCCACTCGGGATTGAAAAAGGACGCGGCGGTAAGCCTCGTCGGTTTTGGCACATTCAAGGTGAAGAATCGCCCGGCGCGCATGGGCCGTAATCCCCGGACCGGGGCATCGATCAAAATCGCGGCCCGCAAGGCCGTTACCTTCAAGGCGAGCGCGGAACTCAAGAAGTCTGTCTGAACACGCGCCGTGTTCATGTAATAAAAAACCCTCCCCCTGTCGGGAAGGGTTTTTTATTTCCTTTGACGGTATCTCCGCCGCTCAAGAACGGTCCGCGAAAAGCAGATCCGCCCTGATGGCATCGTCCACGGCGAACACGACCATCGCCTTGCCCGCCGTCGGCGCCACGCTGCCGTAACAGTAGTTCACATTGAAGCGGTGCTTCGCCAGTTTCGCGAGAGTCTCACCGAGGACTCCGGGGCGGTTGTCAAGCATGAGGGCGAGCACCACGCGCACCAGCACCCCGTAGCCGCTCTTCCGGAGGAGGCTGACCGCCGCGCGATCGTCGCTCACCACGATGCGGACCACCCCTCCCTCGGTAAACTCGCAGACTGAGATCGCCTCGATGTTGATCCCGGCCTCGGTGAGCATGCTGCAGAGCTTCGCCCCCTCGCCCGCCTGGTTCACCACCGTGACTGAAAGTTGTTTTTTAAGCGCCATGGCCTTCATCCCCCTTCTTGACGGGCGGTACCCGCCCGGATCGGTCCGGCCATTATCCTAGCACATGCCCTCCGGTGGCGGGAACAGCTATTCTGGGGTCCTGGTAATGGGTCAATTACGGGGGGGGGACAGGGACGGCGTACATACACACGTCTATACGCATTACCGGCTTTTTAAAATCTATTCTCACACCCAGCCCGTTGTGCAATAATAGCGCCCGGTCTGGGGGGCGAGGAGGGATTGATGCATACAGCCTTCCTCTGCGGCGCACTGCGGACACCGCTCGGGTCATTCTATGGAAGCCTCAGGCAGATTCCCGCCACCCGGCTCGCGGGGATCGT